>NZ_VIDT01000176.1 GCF_006519715.1 Ideonella azotifigens | reverse complement strand
GTCCGACGCCGAATTCCTGCACCGCCTGCCATCGCCCACCGGGCTGCGCATGCTGATCGACGGTGCCCAGGGCCATGCCGACGAGGCGCTGGTCAGCCCGCTGGCCGCGGCCATCGACGCCTTCCAGTCGCTGCTGGACCGGCTGCCCGGTGGTCGCCAGGGGCTGGATGCCCAACTCGGCGCCAACGAGGAAGACGTGCGCGCCCGCCGCGAGCACATGGCCCGCCAGGCCTCGTTCAAGGCCGTGTCCTTTCTGTTCGGCCACTACGCCGAGACCGTCAGCACCGCCTTGTTCATCGTGCCGAGCCCGGACGGCCGGCACCTCGATTTCATCGAAGTGCATCGCCGCATCGGCCTGCAGCGGGTCACACCCGGCACTGCGGTGCCGCTGCTGAGCCTGCATGTGCAGGACGAGGTCGCGCCCGATGGTGAGGAGCCGCGCATGCGCAGCCTGGCAGGTAGGCCCGGTACCGACGACGCGGCCGATTTCATCCTCGCCGAAGCCAGCGGCCAGCCGCTGCCGGCGCTGCAGCTGGAACGTGAAGGGCGCATCAACACCTTCGTGCTGCCCGGCGACAGTGCTGCCATCCCCAGTCCGCTGACCACTGCCTTCCGCGCCGACCGCGGGCACCAGCTGGACGATGCCGCCAGCAGCCAGATCCTGCGCATCTACATGCTGCACACCCCGTGCCACCGCCTGGTGCGCGACGTCTTCATGGCCGAAAGTCTGTGGCCGCGGGCCCGCCCGCGCATCACCTTCTTCCTGCCCGGCCCCACCGGCGTGCCGCTGGCGCCACCGGACCCGACCCATCGGCACTACCGGCAACTCAACCTCAGCGCCACCATCGACCCCCTGCCGCACGGCATGCCCGACGACAGCAAGCCCTGGGCGCTGGCCGGCGTGCCGGACCACCAGGACACGCTGGCCCTGGCGCTGCAGCGCGCAGGCTTGTCTGGCCAACGCTTCCGCGGCTGGCGCTGCGAGATGGCCTACCCGGTGCCGCTGATCGAGATGCAGATCGTGATCGACAACATCGATCCGGCCGCCAGCGCTGCGAGCTAGAAGCTCAGGTCTTCCGGCAACGCATAGCGGAAGCGCTTGGGATCGAACGCCAGCTCCCAGGTCTTCTGCGGCCGCTGTTCGCCATTGACCAATCCGCCGCCCGTGACGCTGAAGCTCAACAAGCCCTTGGCCGGCACCGGGCCGGCGCGGTAGGTCCAGCGGGCGTGGCTGCAGCGCCGCTGTTCTTCGGCTGCAGCCGTTTCCTCGTCGTCCACCTTGCCGTCGGCTTCGGTGACCGCTGTGCCGGCCTGGCCTGCCGTGGGTTCGCATGCGCTGCCAGGGCCGTCTGCCAGCGAGGCCGGGAAGCGGACCAGCTCGGCGATGTCGACCTCGTGCGGCGCCATCACCACCTGCCAGGTCGCCGCCGGCTTGTCCGCCGCCTTGGCGTCGTAGTGCGTGGTCAGCACCCAGCCCCAGGTCTTGGCGCCCAGCGCCATGAACTTCACGTCCTGCGGCTGCAATGGCCTGGCACCTTGCTCCTGCCGCAGTGGCGTGCTGACCTCCAGCAGCGAACCGTCGCGCTTGGCCATGTTGCCCTTGACCTGGAACAGCCCGGTCAGCGCCGGCTCCGCCTGGGTGGGCCGCAGCGGCGTGCCGGCGGCGACGAAATACAGCTCGTCGTCACCTTGCGCGCCGTCTTCCGGCCCCACCTTGGCCTGCTGCACCACCTGCATCAGGTAGTGCACCTGCTGCGGCCCGGTCCACAGCCAGCCCTTTTGCTCCGCAGAGTAGGCACCATAGTTGCGCTGCATCACCGCTTCGATGACTTCGTCGGCCTCGATGCGGATGGGCACATGGTGGCGCTGCGTCTGCAACCAGAACACGGTGGCGGCAGCGGCCAGCGCACCCACCACCAGCAGCGCATGGGGCAGCCAGGCTCGCGGGGTCTGGCGCACCGTGGTGGGCCGGGGCGTCAGCCGGGAGTCTTGCGAAGAATCCAGTGAGCTGGAGTCGTAGTCGTCGATGGGCATGGACAGCCAAGGGCCCGGGGCGGAACAGGTCGCCATTGTCGCTTGGCCGCGAAAGCCGGCAGGACCAACCGGTGCTCACCTCGCGGCGGTGGGGCTTGTCCGTGCGTCGTCTCTCCCTTGTGTCCTGGTCTGATCGAACGCGATCAATGCGCCGCTGCAGAGGCAGGGCTCTTCGCCTCGGCGAGGCCGGGCAAGGCCCGCTGGACGGCAATCTCCCTGGCGGCCTCCAGCCAGTTCGTCGGAACGGCAGCATCGTTCCACTCGACAGCCTGCCATTGGCCGCCCGGGCTGGCTTGACGGTACAGCGCCGAGCGCAAAGTCCTTGTCGGCTTGGCTGATCGACCCGGTGGGCCAGCACACGGCCAGCCAGGGTTCGATGACCAGCCTCTAGTGGCCTGTCAGCCTTGCAGTACCGCCCGCGGTCCCCAAGCCGCATGAACCGGCGGTTCAGGCAACCGGAACGGGTCGTTCTCTTCGATTTGACTCTCGGCTTCAATGGACGCAGGCCAGGTGGGCAGCTTGCAGCTCTTGAAGACCAGCCAGCGGCAGAGCGCCAGCGGCGCATACAGCGGTGACAGAGCGTAGCGGGCTTCATACCAGGAGGCGGGCATTGCCATCACGACCCAGTCGAAACAGTTCCGCCAAGACGTTCGGACAGACAGGTCAATGCGGCGCAAGGGAACTTGCAAATCGGGGGCCACGGCGCGAGCCTGCTCGGAAGCATCTTCGAACACATGCTCGGGGCCTTCTTCCATGTACCTCCGGATGAATTCCCAGATCTCCTCGATCTTTTCGTCAGCGTCGAAATAATGCCCCACGGCAAAGGTATGCAGGATCTTCCGATCAGCATCGCAAACGTGGCAGCGGAGGTCCCGCAGAAAGGTCTCGTCGCCATTGGCACGGCCGATATGGAAAAAGGCCTGATCCCACGGGACACTGACCACCCCGCCATCACGCTTGCTGAGGAACGCATGCACCATGCGTGTCTTGCGATTAAAGCGGATAGGGTAATAGGTGAATGTAAAAAAATCCTTGAGAAGGATTAATTTACTAAGAAATATACCGCTGCCCCAGAAGATAACCGCTAAGAAGACTTGGTGCCCCAGGAGGCTATTTCCGTCCCAATCAGTAAAGCCCAACTTTATTGCAGATGCAACCCAGAAACCGACGAAAAGCACCACAGCGAGTAGGCACATCAGTGTGGCAATCATGCCGCGCTGCCTGAACTGGCGATCAATGATCTCTATGAAAGTGGAGTTGAAGCGAATCAAACTTGCATGATTATCACTCCGGGAGTAACGGCGACCACGAAGGAGTTCGCGATCTTCTTCGCCGCCCGAAACGCGCTCGCCATGTGGAAATGGCTGAAACCATCCGCTGTACATTGTCAAGTCTCGCTTAAGGCCTTCAATGCCTCGAGTTCTTCAGCAAGTGAAGGGAATCCATCGCCATCTTCATGTTTTCCCCAGTATGACTTGTGCAACCACTTTTGGACTTTGGTTGGCTTGAAGTACCCGACTACCAGATAAATGGCTGCAACCACCAGCGATAGCAGGAACCCCCAAGGGCCGGTGTAGCCGATCAAAGTCAGAATGGCGCCGACGATGGAGAACAACCCCAGTGCAATGACGATACTTCCGTAGGTGGGACTGATACCCAGGGCCTGATACCCTTCTTTGAGCGCCAAGGCGCCGCTGATGAACCCCCCAACAGCCCCAATCACCTTGCCACCATAGCCCAGCAACTTGGCACGGGTGTCCAAGTTGTTGAGCAGGAATTTCACCGGCTGCCCCAGTTTCTGGGCGCCCCACGACGTGGCTTGAAGGGCTCCGCCGACCGATTCGATGATGGCGCCGCTGAGCGATGCAATGGCACCGGCGAAGGCAACCATTTTTGTCGTCTTCTCGGACCCATGGGCTTTTGCCATGTCCGTGTAGGCGCTTCGTAACGTGAGAGCGATGAAGAAACTGGCGGCGATGTTGATCTTCACGTCCCGCGCGAACATGTTGCGCATGCCCGATTCCAGCATGTCGTTCGCCTGCCGGAGTTGCAGCACACGGCCTGCGACGAGTTCGTCCCGCGTGCTTCGCAGGCTGCGTGAAGCGTACTCCTTCAAGCTTTCCGCCTCTACTCTGTCCACGAGCGCAATCGCGTTGTACGCATATTTTGTACCTCTCAATTCCTCGGCTTCATCCAGTATGGTTCTGACCTTCGTGCGATATTGATTGCTCTCCTTGCCAGAGTATTCTGCAATGGCATCCGCCAGTCGCCTTACAGCCATCTTTCGGGTGGTCACCGCACGCATGTCGATGAGCACGAGATTGGGATTTCCCGCCTTTGCGAGGGAGCCCAGCAGCGCCATCAATCGCTTTTCCGGCAACTTTGCGGCTGTCCATGCGGCTGCGTTGTCGAATGCAATGCCGATCTTGTGAAGCATGGGGCCGGCCACTTGCTGTGTCAGGCGTACCACGGCGTTCATGGACTTGTTCATGGCGGTCGGGGTCGTGACCGGTGCCTTGTAGTGATCGATTTTGGCCAACTTCTTGAAGCTGCCCCATGTCTTCTCCGCGATCTTGTCCCATTTGAACGGGTCGAGCTGCATGGCCTTGCCATCTCCGCCATCGCCAGAGGCGTTGTGCGTCCACTCCTTGAGGGCAGCGTCCTGGTTGAGCATCAGCGCCCTGAGGATGAGGCTTCGGGCCTGGGTCGGATCTTGTTCGAGTTGAGTCGAGATGAACTCCCATACGCCACGCCGGCCGGAGGCATCGTTCAGGACAACCGAGAGCTTCAGCGTATAGGCCTCGCCGTTCTCCGGGTCCGCCGGATCGAAGTTGTATTGGAAATACTGGGCCATCGCGTCGCTCTCCAGCCATTTGCGATAGATGGCATCCAAGGGGCGGACGACCTGTGATTCGAAATCCGACAACTCCTTTGGAAACTCCGTGTTCAGGTAATTGTCGACGGCGGTTTTTCGGTACAGGCGGACGTGATCCTTCTCCCATTCTTCGGCACCAATGACATCTTGACGTTCTTCCGAGATGTAGCGGAGATTGCCGTACTTCTCTGGGATTGAACTTCCACGCATGAACGGCCCCGCGTGGGCGGGCATGATGGACAGCAGGATCCCCCCTGCGGTCTGCTGTGAGTCGCGTGCGCTTTCGACGGCGCCGTTCTGCACCGCGAGCCGGAGCACTTCAACCGTTTGTGCCGACTCGCGCTTCCATCGCCGTTCGGGCTGTTCGTACCAGGCCACCAACCGGTTCAGGATCTGCTGGTTGAGGTCTGCCGCGATGCCCGTGGGGTCATCGAGCGCCACCATCATGGGCGGTACGCCATCGGACACCTTGGACAGCGCCTGCACGAAGCCATCCTTTGTCATCGCTAGCGATTCGAAGCGCGTCAGCGAGTCCGAAAATGCGGGATGTGGCAGGTTTGAGGAAAACCAGGCCAGCACATTGTTGGACTGCTGGCTGAATTCGGCGACCGCATCGAGGTGCGCAAGCGGCGAGCCAACGTGGGGCTGGGTCGTGGCCCCCTTGCCGTCCACCCAGGCGCGGGCGTCGATCTTCCGCATCGAGCTACGACGGTTGTCCTGGTTGGCTTTGTAGGCCTTCAACGTGGCTGGCGTCCAGGGCGTGTCCGAGAAGGTCAGGTACACGTTGCCGATGTGCTTCGCGTTCGGCAATGCGATGCACCGCGCCGCCTGGGCGCCGGGCCGCCGGCCGCAGGGTTCGCCCTGGGGGGCATCGGCAGGAGGGGCTGCCTGATCCAGGTTGAACTCGAAGAGGTAGCCTTTGGCGCTGACCTGGTATCCCTTCCAGCCGGCATCCCCCAGCTTTTCGTTGAAGAGGTACAGGTAGCCGGGCCGCACGGTGCGGAGGGTGTATTGGGTGAGTGCTGGAGGCAGCGCATACGCTGCCAAGCCGGCGCCGAACGGCGCGCGCAGCGGTGGGACGGGTTGCGGCAGCATCACATCCGTGCGCGCCACGGCGTAGAGGGCGGGGAACAGCAGCAGCCCTCTTCGATCACACAGGTCGCACTTGTTGCTCAAGTCGTCGCATGGCGACCGTGCGGGCGCCGCCGCTGCCGCGCCGGCCTTCTTCGCGGACTGGCTGGCGTTCTGGTTGTCCCATTGCCCGCCAGCCTCGCTGGGCAGGTACTTGTACGACGCCTGCCAGCGCGCACTCATGCCCTTCTCATGGCCCTGGGTTTTGGTGGTCCAGTGAAGGATCTGCAGGCCGCCAGGGGTCAGGTGGCACTCGGCGGTCACCGAGGTTGGCGAGGTGAAGTGCCAGCACTTCACGTTGCCGGTCTTGGGATCCCTCGCAACTTCGTACCAGCCGGGTTTGAATGTGGACATGTTCGTTTGCTTTCTGGCCCGACGGCGGTTCAGCCGCGGGTGGTTAAAGGCGCCAGCTGCCCCGCGTCTGCCAGTTCCTGCATCCCCGCGAGGTAGCTTTGCTCTCCGGCCCTGACCTGCCCGAGCAGCCGGCGCACGGCCTCGACGTCGTGCACGTCGGCCCCGAACTTCACCGCATTCACTGCGTACTGGATCTGGTCGTCCGGGTCGGCGAGCGCCTCGTCGACGATGGCGCGCCGCACGAGATCGTCCAGCTGGTCGAGCGACTCAGGCGAGGGCGGGGCGGGCAGCAACTCGTCGGCCTGCAGCTTCAGGGCGGTTCGGTTCAGCAGGTCCAGGCGGGCCAGCGCGTCGATCTGGGCAAGCGACAGCACCGGGCGGAGGCCGGTGGCCGGGCGATTCGCCACACTGCGCCGCCGCCAAGTTCGGGCAAGGCCATCGAACCAGGTCCAGGCCCGAGCTGGCCAGATGAAGCCATCAAGCTGTTGATCGGTGAAGATGCGTGGCAGGTGCTGGAAGACGCGCGGGTCCGGGTAGCGGAAAAAATAGGAGCGGGAACTGCGTTCTAGCCGCAGCAGCAGCTGCCGGCCCAGGCGGGCCTTCAGGCTGGCGAACGATTCACTGGTCTCGAGCAAGGCGCCGAAAAGGGGCGGCAGCTGTTGGGCCATGCGCGCTTCGGCCAGGTCCAGGCATTCAAGCCGCAACGCCAGCGGGATGTCACGCAGGCAGGCCAGTCGCGGCAACAGGCGCGCGTCGCATTCGAACTGCTCGGTGCCCAGCGGCTGGGCCTCGAGCGCGATCCACATTGGTTCATCGACATCGGACGGGTTCAGCAACGCGAAGTCTTGCGCGAGCAGAACGCGATGGTCGAGGACAGGCAGGTCAACCGTCATCGCCGGTCAATTGCCCGCGGCGACCAGAGCCGCACCGGACGCGTTGGCGCCGTGCATTCGGAATTCGCACAGCTTGACCTCGGCGGGTTTGGCGAGTTGGGCATTGGCTTGCATCGAACTTGGTCCAGTCAGATTCTTTTGTGCCGCCTTGAACTCCACCTTCCCCGGCCCCTTGAGCGTGATGGACCCCGACTGGATGTCGAGTGCCGCCCCCGCCGCGGTCAGCAGCACATGGTTCGGCGCGCCGATCAGCACATTCGCGGTGGTGCTCACCACTTCGACAGACAGGCTCGCGGCGAGACTGGCGGTCGAAGTATTTGCACTGGCCTGCAAGCTGCCAGTCGCGGCATGGATCGCAAGGCCTGTTTCCGCGTTGGGCTTGTTGGGGTTGTTGGCCTTGCCATGGGTGAACAGCACGACACCGCCGTTGGCGACCATGCTGTGGTGACCCTGGGCGATGCTGGCAATGTCCTGTCCGGCCGACAGCGTGAGGTTGGCGCCGCTGCTGGTGATGGCGTGGGCAGGCGTGAACAGGCCGATTCCGGCGGGCGCGGCCAGCACCAGCTCGGGCCTGCCCCAGGCGGGCACGCTGCCCCAGCCGCCTTCGATGGCCACGGTGCCGTCCGAGCTGGCCGGGTTGGCACCACCCTGGCGGCTGTCCGTGGCGGCCAGGCTTTCGTTGAGCGCCTGCATGCCTTGTTCTGCCGGCAACTGCTTGGCCGTGTCTTCCGGCTTGGCGCCTTGCACGTCGGGCTCGTCCTTGAGCTTGGCCAGGTGGGCCTGCGCCGTCTCGGCCAGCGTGTGCACCAGGTCCTGCGCGGCTTGCAGTTGCTGCAAGGGGTCGCGTGATTGCAATTGCAGGCCACCGGCGGTGCTGGGCGCTTCGGCATGGGCGCTGACCAGCAGGCCACTGCCGGCGCGCAGCGCACCGTGCCCCGCAGTGGCCAGGTCCAGGCCATGGCCGCGCGGGGCCAGGCGCTGGTTGTCGTCCTGCTGGATCAGGTGGCCCAGCTGCAAGCGGCTGCCCAAGGTGCTGGCGCCGAGCTCGATGCGGTTGGCGCCGGGGCTGTCGTCGAACACCAGCTGCGTGTAGCCGCCAAAGCCGCTGGCGCTGCTGCCCAACTCCTGGCTCTTGTGGCCCAGCATCACGGCCGGGTGCTGGTGGCCCTGGCGGTCGCCCGCAGCCGTTTCGCCCGGGAACCAGGCCGGCGCATTGCCGACTGCACCGGCTGCGCCCGCGGCCACCTGGTTAGCCTGCGCATCGGCCGTGCCTTCACCGTTGTAGGCCGAGCCGATGACCACCGGGCGGTCGATGTCGCCGCCGACAAACGCGACCGCCACCTCATGGCCCACGCGCGGGATGAACACCGCGCCATGGTTGTCGCCGGCCTGCGCCTGGCCCACGCGCACCCAGGTGAAGCTGGCGTCGCTGGCGGGGGCGTTGTCGTCACCGGCCGGGTGGCTCAGGCGGTGGCTGGCGCCCGCGCCGCGCTGCCAGTGGAACTGCAGCTTCACGCGGCCGTCGCGGTCGGTCATCACCGGGCCACTGCTGCCTCCGCCGCCCATTACCAGCGCCGTCTGCGTGCCATGCACCGT
>NZ_VIDT01000175.1 GCF_006519715.1 Ideonella azotifigens | reverse complement strand
GACGTCATCGGCCAAAGTGTCGGACCGGGCCCGCGGGCCGGCCATGCGGAGAAGGCCCCATTGCCTGGTCTTGGTAACCGGGATGTTCCTGCGCCGGCTGGCCGGCCGCGACAATGCGGGCCGGGCTGGCGGCGCTGCCGGCCGTTCACCTGACGAATCTGCCAAGGACCGTGCCGATGCCTGCCGAATTGCTGTTCGACCCCCATCCGCTGCCGGTGGCGCCCTCGCTGCTGGGCGAGTCGCCGTTCTGGCACCCGGAGCAGGCGGCGCTGTACTGGTGCGACATTCCAGGCAAGACCTTGAACTGCTTCCATCCGGCCACCGCGACGCACGAACATTGGGCCTTCGAGACCGAACCCTGCAGCATCGCACCACTGCTGGGCGGCGGGCTGATGCTGGCCATGCGCGATGGCTTGTGGACCTTCGACACGCGCAGCGGCGAGCGCAGCCGCTTGGCGCGGCCGCCCTACGATCCGCGCAAGGAGCGTTTCAACGATGGCAAGGCCGATGCGCAAGGCCGCTTCTGGGTTGGCACGATCTACGAGCCGCGCGAGCCGGCGCTGGCGGCGCTGTACCGCTGGTCCGGCGAGCACCTGGCGCGCGTGGCCGGCGACGTGACGGTCAGCAACGGCCTGGCCTGGAGCCCGGACGGCCGCACGCTGTACTGGAGCGACACCAAGGCCCACACCATCCATGCGCTGGACTTCGATCCGGCCAGCGGTGAACTGTCGCGCCAGCGGGTCTTCGCTAGCTTTCCGTTGAAGCAGGCCGGCCAGGACCTGGCGTCGTATGGCGGCCGGCCCGATGGCGCGGCGGTCGACAGCGAGGGCTGCTACTGGGTCGCGATGTTCGAGGGCCAGCGGCTGCTGCGCCTGGCACCCGACGGCACGCCGCTGCAGGAAGTGGCGCTGCCGGTGCGTTGCGCGACGATGCCGTGTTTTGGTGGCGACGACCTGCGCACCTTGTACGTGACGACCTCGCGCGAAAACCGGCCGGCCGAAGAGTTGCAACGCCAGCCCTGGGCCGGTTGCGTGCTGCAGATGCGGGTCGAGGTGCCGGGGCTGCCGGTGCATTTCGCCCAGGTTTGAGGCGTGGCGCGAGGCTCGGCAGGTGCTGGCACCGAACCGGGGCTGGTGTCAAGCAGAGCCGGAACAATTCCGGCGGCCTTGGCAGGCCAAGACCGACAGGTTTTGGACAGGCAGGCTTTCACCCTATAATTCCGAGGCTTTGTCGCCCCCAATGTCCTTTACCAAGGAACTTTTTTGTCCATGTCAGATCGGCAAGCCCGCTTTGACCGCTGGTCAGATTCCGAGCAAGAGGGCGATGAGCCAAAGTTTCAAGCCCTGAATCGCGAGCAGGCGCAAGCCCTCGCGGCGCGGCACCCATCGGTGTCGCCATGGCGGGTGGTCGCGGTGCAGGCCGTGGTGGGGTTGGTGCTGGCCACGGCGACATGGCTGGTCACAGGTCGACAGGGGTGGGCGTGGTCGCTGCTGTATGGCGCGGCTGCGGTGGTGGTGCCGGGTGCCTTGATGGCGCGCGGCATGACCAGCCGGCTCAGCAGCTTGGCGCCCGGCGTTTCCGCCGTGAGCTTCATGCTGTGGCAGTTCGGCAAGATGGGGATTTCGGTGGCCATGTTGATGCTGGCCCCGAAGCTGGTGCCTGACCTGAGCTGGCCAGCCTTGCTGGTGGCGCTGGTCCTGTGCATCGAGGTTTATTGGCTCGCGCTGTCGTGGCGTGGTCGCCGCAAGCGTTGAACGAACGAGAAGCAATCAATCATGTCAGCTGAAGGTCCAGTCGCAGAGCACGCGCCCACCGCCGGTGAGTACATCGTTCATCACCTGACCCACTGGCGCAACAAGGAGTTGAACGGCCCGTTCGACCTCTCGGTGGTCAGCTGGGACTCGATGTTCTTCTCCATCGTGCTGGGTGTGCTCACCTGCTTCGTGCTGTGGCTTGCCGCGCGCAAGGCCACGTCCGGCGTGCCGGGTCGCTTCCAGGCAGCCGTCGAGATCCTGGTCGAGATGGTGGAAAACCAGGCCAAGGGCATCGTGCACAACGCCAACAGCCGCAAGCTGGTCTCGCCGCTGGCGCTGACGGTGTTCCTGTGGATCTTCGTGCTCAACGCAATGGACCTGCTGCCGGTCGATCTGCTGCCCTGGATCTGGGAGAAGATTGTTGTTGCCAATGGCGGCGATGCCCACCACGCCTACCTGCGCTCGGTGCCGACCGCCGACCTCTCGGTCACGATGGGCATGTCACTGGCCGTGCTGATCGTCTGCCTGGTCTACAACGTCAAGATCAAGGGCCTGGGTGGCTGGATCCATGAGCTGTTCTCGGCGCCGTTTGGTGACCACTGGGCGCTGTATCCCTTCAACTTCTTGATGCAGATCATCGAGTTCGTGGCCAAGACCGTCTCGCACGGCATGCGGCTGTTTGGCAACATGTATGCCGGCGAACTGATCTTCCTGCTGATCGCCCTGATGGGTGGCGCTTTCGCCTCCGTCGGTCTGGGCACCGGCATCGGTCTGGCCATCGGCCACATCATTGCCGGCTCCGCCTGGGCGATCTTCCACATCCTGATCATCACGCTGCAGGCCTTTGTGTTCATGATGCTGACGCTGGTGTACATCGGCCAGGCGCACGACTCGCACTGACAGCGGCCGTTCAGGATTTCTCTCGCTTTTCCCTTTTCGTAAACATAACCTCTCGACCTAGGAGTCATCATGGAAGTCATCAGCTTTGTTGCCCTCGCCGCCGGCCTGATCATTGGTCTGGGCGCGCTCGGTGCTTGTATCGGCATCGGCGTCATGGGCAGCAAGTACCTGGAATCCGCCGCTCGCCAGCCCGAACTGATGGGCGAACTGCAGACCAAGATGTTCCTGCTGGCCGGCCTGATCGACGCGGCGTTCATCATCGGTACCGGTATCGCGCTGTGGTTCGCCACCGCCAACCCTTTCCTGGGCCAGATCCAGCAGCTCGCCAAGTAATCGGCGTCTGTCGAGTTTGAGAGGCCGGGCGCACCCCCACAGGGTGCGCCTTGTGCTGAATGTCCCAGTCACCGTTTGAGGCAATAAAGTGAGCATCACCGGTACCCTCATCGTCCAGATGATCGTCTTCCTGATCCTGGTCGGGTTCACGATGAAATTCGTCTGGCCGCCGATTGCCGCCGCGCTCGACGAGCGTGCGCAGAAGATTGCCGCCGGCTTGTCTGCCGCCGACAAGGCCAAGGCCGAGTTGGTTGCTGCCGACAAGAAGGTCCAGGCCGAGCTGTCCGCCGCAAAGGACAGCGCCGCCAAGCGCCTGGCCGATGCCGAGCGTCTGGCCCAGCAGTTGGTGGAAGAGGCGAAGGCCCGCGCCAGCGAAGAAGGCGCCAAGATCGTTGCCGCCGCCCATGCCGAAGCGCAGCAGGAGTCCACGAAGGCCCGCGAGGTGCTGCGTGAGCAGGTCGCCGTGCTGGCAGTCAAGGGCGCTGAAGCGATCCTGAAGCGCGAAGTCAACGCCGGCGTTCACGCCGAGTTGCTGACCCGCCTGAAGACCGAGCTGTAAACCATGGCCGAGCTCGCAACCATCGCCCGTCCCTACGCGGAAGCCATGTTCAAGGCCGTCGCTGGCGACAACGCCGCCGCACTGGCCGAACAGCTGGAAGCCGTCGGCCAGGTCGCCGGCAACCCGCAGCTGCGCCAGTTTGCCGACAGCCCCAAGGTCATCGCCAGCCAGGTGTTCGAGCTGATCGCTGGCGTCGCCAACATCAGCCTGTCGCCCAAGGTTGCCAACCTGCTGACTGCCGTGATCGACAACGGCCGACTGGTTGCGCTGCCCGAGATCGCGGCGCAGTTCCGCGCGCTGGTCAACGCCAGCAGCGGCGTGTCGGACGCCCGCATCGCCAGCGCTTTCCCGCTGTCGGACGCGCAGCTGGCAGAGACCGTCGCGGTGCTCGAACAGCGCTTCGGACGCAAGCTCAATGCCGCAGTGGAGATCGACGAGTCGCTGATCGGCGGCATCCGCGTGGTCGTGGGAGACGAGGTGCTGGATACCTCGGTCAAGGCGCGCCTCGAGCAGATGAAGTCAGCGCTGACCCACTGAACGCGCCGCACGCCCCCGCATCCGCACATTCATCCTTCGGCAGCCGCAAACGGGCTGCCGCGCTTTCGGAGAAAGCAATGCAACTCAATCCTGCAGAAATTTCGGAACTGATCAAGAGCCGCATCGAGGGCCTCGGCACCTCGACGGACATCCGCAACCAGGGCACCGTCGTCTCGGTGACCGACGGCATCGTCCGCGTGCACGGCCTGTCCGATGCGATGCAGGGTGAAATGCTCGAATTCCCAGCCACCAAGGATGGCGTGCCCAGCTACGGCCTGGCGCTGAACCTGGAGCGCGACTCGGTCGGCGCGGTGATCCTGGGCGAGTACGAGCACATCTCCGAAGGCGACACCGTGAAGTGCACGGGCCGCATCCTGGAAGTGCCGGTCGGCCCCGAGCTGATTGGCCGCGTGGTCAACGCCCTGGGCCAGCCGATCGACGGCAAGGGCCCGATCAACGCCAAGATGACCGACGTGATCGAGAAGGTCGCCCCGGGCGTGATCGCCCGTAAGTCCGTCGACCAGCCGGTGCAGACCGGCTTGAAGTCGATCGACTCGATGGTGCCCGTCGGCCGTGGCCAGCGCGAGCTGATCATTGGCGACCGCCAGACCGGCAAGACGGCCGTGGCCGTCGACGCGATCATCAACCAGAAGGGTCAGAACATGACCTGCGTCTACGTTGCGATCGGCCAGAAGGCTTCGACGATCAAGAACGTGGTGCGCGCACTGGAACAGGCCGGCGCGATGGAATACACCATCGTCGTCGCTGCTTCGGCTTCCGAATCGGCCGCGATGCAATACGTGTCGGCCTACTCCGGCTGCACGATGGGCGAATACTTCCGCGACCGCGGCCAGGACGCGCTGATCGTCTATGACGACCTGTCCAAGCAGGCCGTGGCCTACCGCCAGGTTTCGCTGCTGCTGCGTCGCCCGCCGGGCCGCGAAGCTTTCCCTGGCGACGTGTTCTATCTCCACAGCCGCCTGCTGGAGCGCGCCGCCCGTGTCAACGCCGACTACGTCGAAGCCTTCACCAAGGGTGAAGTCAAGGGCAAGACCGGCTCGCTGACCGCGCTGCCCATCATCGAGACGCAAGCTGGCGACGTTTCGGCCTTCGTGCCGACCAACGTGATCTCGATCACCGACGGCCAGATCTTCCTGGAAACCAGCCTGTTCAACGCCGGCATCCGCCCCGCCATCAACGCCGGTATCTCGGTGTCGCGTGTCGGTGGTGCTGCGCAGACCAAGCTGATCAAGTCGCTGTCCGGCGGCATCCGGACTGACCTGGCCCAGTACCGTGAACTGGCTGCGTTCGCGCAGTTCGCTTCCGACCTGGACGAGTCGACCCGCAAGCAGCTGGACCGCGGTGCCCGCGTGACCGAACTGCTCAAGCAGGCCCAGTATTCGCCGCTGCCGATCAGCCTGATGGGCGCGACGCTGTATGCGGTGAACAAGGGCTTCATGGACGACATCCCGGTCAAGCGCATCCTGGCCTTCGAAGCCGGCCTGCACCAGTTCCTGAAGGCCAGTCACGCCGCCCTGCTGGCGAAGCTGGAAGCCGACAAGGCCATGGACAAGGTTGCCGAAGATGAACTGTCCGGCGCCATCGCCGCGTTCAAGAAGTCTTTCTGACCCTGCCCTGACGCAACGCTGAAAGGAGCACCGTCATGGCGGTTGGAAAGGAAATTCGCGGCAAGATCAAATCGGTGGAGAACACCAAGAAGATCACCAAGGCCATGGAAATGGTTGCCGCCTCGAAGATGCGCAAGGCGCAGGAGCGCATGCGCAATGCGCGCCCGTACAGCGACAAGATCCGCAACATCACGGCCAACCTGTCGCAGGCCAACCCGGAATACCACTCGCCCTTCATGAGCACCGAGCACCGCACCGGTGTCACGGGCTTTGTGGTAGTGACGACGGACAAGGGTTTGTGCGGCGGCCTGAACACCAACGTGCTGCGGGCCGTCACCGGCAAGATGCGCGAGGTGCAGGAAGCAGGCGGCAAGTCGCAGGCCGTGGCCATTGGCAACAAAGGCTTCGGCTTCCTGAACCGCGTCGGTGCCCAGGTCGTCAGCCATGTCACGCAGCTGGGCGACACGCCGCAGCTCGATCGCCTGATCGGCCCGGTCAAGGTCATGCTGGACGCCTTCGTCGAAGGCAAGGTCGACGCGGTCTACCTCTGCTACACCCGCTTCATCAACACGATGAAGCAGGAGCCTGTGGTCGAGCAGCTGCTGCCGCTGAAGGCCGACAGCCTGGCCCAGACGCCGGCCGAGAAGTCGGCCTACGGTTGGGACTACCTGTACGAGCCGGACGCAGCGACCGTGATCGACGAGTTGTTCAAGCGTTACCTCGAAGCGCTGATCTACCAGGCCGTGGCCGAGAACATGGCGTCCGAGCAGTCGGCGCGCATGGTGGCCATGAAGGCGGCCACCGACAACGCGGGCACCTTGATCGGTGAGCTCAAGCTCATCTACAACAAGACCCGCCAGGCGGCGATCACCAAGGAACTCTCCGAGATCGTCAGCGGCGCGGCCGCGATCAGCGGTTGAGCCGGCAGCGCCGCAGCCAGACCCGAATACAGCGAATCAAAGATTGAAGGACACCGAAATGTCGAACACTCAAGCAGCCACGGCCGCCGTGGGCAAGATCGTCCAGTGCATCGGCGCCGTCGTGGACGTCGAGTTCCCGCGCAACCAGATGCCGCGCATCTATGACGCGCTGAAGATGGAAGGCTCGGCGCTGACGCTGGAAGTCCAGCAGCAGCTGGGCGACGGTGTGGTGCGCACCATTGCGCTGGGCTCGTCCGACGGCTTGCGCCGCGGCGTGATGGTGACCAACACCGGCTTCCCGATCACCGTGCCGGTGGGCAAGGCCACGCTCGGCCGCATCATGGACGTGCTGGGCAACCCGATCGACGAGCGCGGCGAGGTCTCACACGAGCTGACCGCCTCCATCCACCGCAAGGCCCCGGCCTACGACGAGCTGAGCCCGTCGCAAGAGCTGCTGGAAACCGGCATCAAGGTGATCGACCTGATCTGCCCGTTCGCGAAGGGCGGCAAGGTCGGCCTGTTCGGCGGCGCTGGCGTCGGCAAGACCGTCAACATGATGGAGCTGATCAACAACATCGCCAAGGCCCACTCCGGTCTGTCGGTGTTCGCTGGCGTGGGTGAACGCACCCGCGAAGGCAACGACTTCTATCACGAGATGGCCGACTCCAAGGTCGTCAACCTCGAGAACCTGCCGGAGTCCAAGGTCGCGATGGTCTACGGCCAGATGAACGAACCGCCGGGCAACCGCCTGCGCGTCGCGCTGACCGGCCTGACGATTGCCGAGTCCTTCCGCGACGAAGGCCGCGACGTGCTGTTCTTCGTCGACAACATCTACCGCTACACGCTTGCCGGTACCGAAGTGTCCGCACTGCTGGGCCGCATGCCTTCGGCCGTGGGCTACCAGCCGACGCTGGCCGAAGAAATGGGCCGCCTGCAGGAGCGCATCACCTCGACCAAGGTCGGCTCGATCACCTCGATCCAGGCCGTGTACGTCCCTGCGGACGACTACACCGACCCGTCGCCTGCGACCACCTTCGCCCACTTGGACTCGACCGTCTCGCTGTCGCGTGAAATCGCCTCGCTGGGCATCTACCCGGCCGTCGACCCGCTGGACTCGACCTCGCGCCAGATCGACCCGAACGTGATCGGCCAGGAACACTACGACACCACCCGTGCCGTGCAGTCCACGCTGCAGCGCTACAAGGAACTGCGCGACATCATCGCCATCCTGGGCATGGACGAACTGGCACCGGAAGACAAGCTGGCCGTCTCGCGCGCACGCAAGATCCAGCGCTTCCTGTCGCAGCCCTTCCACGTCGCCGAAGTCTTCACCGGCTCGCCGGGCAAGTACGTGCCGCTGAAGGAAACCATTCGCGGCTTCAAGATGATCGTGGCTGGCGAATGCGACCACCTGCCGGAACAAGCGTTCTACATGGTTGGCACGATCGATGAAGCCTTCGAGAAGGCCAAGAAGATCCAGTAAGACTTCGCATTCGGGCCTGATGCGTCGTTGCTCTCCTCGCCGTACGGGTGTACGGCTGAGGGGAGCGCCTAGCCTGAGGCCCGACTGCTCGCTTACTGAAACTTCTTGAACTTGAGGAACACGAGCATGGCAACCATTCACGTCGACGTGGTCAGCGCTGAAGAGTCGATCTTCAGCGGCGAGGCCAAGTTCGTCGCGCTGCCGGGTGAAAACGGCGAGCTGGGCATCTTGCCCCGCCACACGCCGCTGATCACCCGCATCAAGCCGGGCGCGGTGCGCATCCAGCGGGCCGACACGGGCGAAGAAGAGTTTGTCTTCGTTGCCGGTGGCATCCTGGAAGTGCAGCCGGGCTCGGTCACCGTGCTGGCTGACACCGCGATCCGCGGCCACGACCTGGACGAAGCCAAGGCCACCGAGGCCAAGAAGGCCGCCGAAGCCGCGATGAAAAACGCCAAGAGCGACATCGACCTGGCGCTGGCCCAGGGCGAATTCGCCACCATGGCCGCCCAACTGGCCGCCATCCAGCGCCTGCGCAAGAAGTAAGCTGCAGCGCGCAGCGAACCCCGCAAGCCCGCCGCGATCCAGGTCGTGGCGGGCTTTGTGCTTGTGGGGCTTCAAGTTCGCCGCAGCCGTCGCCCTCTCATTCGCCCACCGTCTCGCCATGCCAAGTTTTCGCATCCTGCGCTGGGCGGCCTGGGCACCGGGCCTGGACGATCCCGCCCACTGGCTGGATTGGCTGGCCGCTCCGCGTGCCTTGCCGGCAGACGGACTGGCGTCGTTGAGCGAAGTGCCGGCC
>NZ_VIDT01000174.1 GCF_006519715.1 Ideonella azotifigens | reverse complement strand
GGCGCCGGTCCGGCCCGCGGCGTTGGCCGAAGACGAAGAAGGCGTGCCAGCCGGCGAGGTCGGCCGCAGCAGGGTCGACGGGTCCAGGGAAAGCGTCTGCATAGGCCGTCAGTCTGGCGGATTCACGGCATCACATTGCGTTGAACAAGGACAGTTCACTGACCTTGGCGTAGGCTTTCTGGGTCGCCTGCACCGCCGTGGTGTAGCCGTTCAGCAGGACGGCCGCCTGGTTGTAGTCCAGCTGGCCCAGCGTCAATGCGGCCTGCTGGTTGGACAGGCTGATGCTGGCGTGGCCGCCGTCCAGCGTGTCCAGCATGTTCTGCGCGCCGCCCAGCTTGGAAATGCGTGCGCTGACCGAGTTCATCGCGCTGTCCAGGCTGGTCAGCCCCGTCTTCAGCGTGGCCTGGACTGTCGCGTCGTTGACGTTCACGCCCGGTGTGCTCAGCGTCTGGATCATCAGGTCCAGCTGGTTCAGCAGCCCGGCGGACTCCGGCAACACGACGTTGGCCGCCTGCGTCACGCCATTGCCCACCACCACCTGCTGCAGCGCGCCGTTGCCGGTGTAGCTGTAGCGGCTGCCGGCGGCGGCGCTGCTGTTCAGCGTCACGGTGGCCGTGCCGGTGGCCGTGCCGGAGAACAGGTAGCGGCCTTCCTGGTCGCGGCTGTTGCTGGTGTCGTAGAGGCTGTCGCGCAGCGCGGTCAGCGAGCTGGCCATCGCGGCCACGTCGTCGGTGGTGTTGCTGCCGTTGGTGGCCCACAGCAGCAGGTCGCGCGCCTGCTGCATGTCGTCGGTCATGCTGGTCAGCTGGGCCTCGTTGTTCGACAGCCGCGACTTCAGCGCCGAGATGTTGCTGCGGTACTGCGTCAGCGCGGCATCCTCGCGCGTCAGGCGCGACAGCCGCACGCTGGTCACCGGGTCGTCCGACGGCAGCTGCACGCGCGCGCCGGTGGACATCTGCTCCATGATGTGTTCGAGCCGCTCGTTGGCCCGCTGCAGGGCCGTGTTCATCGTCGTGTGGTACTGGGTGCTGGCAATGCGCATGGTGTGGTCTCCCGGGGGCTCAGAGCATTTGCAGCAGGCTGTCGAACAAGTCGTTGGCCACGGCGACCACCTTCATGTTGGCCTGGTACATCTGCTGGTACTGCATCAGGTTGATGGCTTCCTCGTCCTCGTTGACGCCGCTGGTGGCCTTCCAGTTGGCATCGGCCTGGTCGCGCACGGTCTGCGCGGTGTCCATCGCCGTCTGGTTGGACTGGCTGGCCATGCCCACGCGGCCGACCAGCTGGGTGTACACATCGCCCAGCAGCACATTGCCCAGCGAGCTGATGGCGACCGGCTGCTGCTTGAGCGCGATCAAGGCCTGCAGCTGGTCGCTGTTGCCCGGCTCGGTGGCACTGCCGGAAAGGCCCAGGTCTGCGGCCTGCAGCGTGGGGTCCACGCTCAGCATCGCGGTGCTGCTGGTCGGGTCGAAGCTGAACATCGGCTTGCCGGCCGCACCGCTCATCGTGTAGCCGGCGCTCAGCACGCTGTTCACGCCGTCGGCCAGGCCCTTGGCCATGTCCTGCAGCGACTGCACCATGGGCTTGAGCTGCTGGCTTTCGAAGTCCGCCAGGCCGCCCAGCTCGCCGCCCATCTGCGTGGTGTTGACGCCAAAGCTCTCGCTGGCGAACTTCAGCGCCATGACCTGGCTGCCGTCGGGTTGGGTCGTCAGCGTCAGCGCCGAATTCAGCTGGCCGACCACCAGCGGCTGGCCGCCGGCCAGCGAGACATTGGCGCTGCCGTCGGGCTGCGTCACCACCTGCAAGCCGACCAGCGAGGACAGGCTGTCGATCTTCTGGTCGCGCTGGTCGATCAGGCCGGAAGCGTTCACGCCATCGGCCTGGGCCGCGGCAATGCGCTTGTTCAGGCCGGCAATGTCGGCCGCCTGGCTGTTGACCTGCGTCACCAGGTCCTGGCGCTGCTGGCTCACCGCGGCCTGCTGGCTGGACAGCGTCTGGCGCAGGCTGTTGAAACGCTGCGCCAGCGCCTGGGCCGCGCCGATCACGCCATCCCGCAAGGGCGTGGACGTGGGCTCCACGCTGGCGGCGTTCAGCGACGCGAAGAAGTTGTCCAGCCCGGTGGCGATGCTGGCGTCGTCGTTGCCCATCACCTGCTCCATCTGGGTCAGGTAGGGCTGGGCCACGCTGTGCTGGCCGAGCTGGGTGTTGGACTGCCAGAGCTGCAGGTTCTTGTAGCTGTCGCTGAAGCGGAACAGCGAAGGCGAGGCCACGCCGTCACCCGCTGCAGCCACGCCGCTGCGCGACGGTTGCACCGAGCGCAGCAGCACGCCCTGGCGGGTGTAGCCGGCCGTCATCACGTTGGCGATGTTCTGGCTGGTGGTGTTCAGCGCGACCTGCGCCGCCTGGGCGCCTGACAGGGCGTTGGTGATGAGCGTCATGACAGCGTGGCGTGAAGAGAAGGAGGGAAGCCGGCCCCGGAGTTCAGGGCTTGTCCTCAGAAGAGGCGACCGGTGGCAGTGCGGACTTAAATGACGAGGCAGCCGACGGCATCACCTGCCGCAGCATCAGGTCGGCAATGCCAAACGCGCCCTGAGTGGCCAGCTGGTCGGCCACCATCGTGTCGGCCATGTCCAGCATGTCCTCGCCGCTGCGCTCGGTCTCTTTCTCGTCGCTCAGCACGCGGCTGCTGCGCCGCATGTCGTGCAGCATCTGGCCGATGAAGTGGCTCTCGAACTGTTGCGCGGCCTGCTTGGCCGCGGCCTGCATCGGGTCGGGTCGCGCAGGCTTGACGGCAGCGGCGAAGCTGTCCGGCAGCGCCAGGTCCGTCGTGGGGTGGATCGGCAGCATGGGCATCAGATCACCTCCAGTTCGCCGTCCAGCGCGCCGGCCTGGTCCAGCGCCTGCAGGATGGACATGATGTCGTCCGGCGTCGCACCGGTGGCGTTCACCGCGTCGATGATGGCCTGCAGGTTGGCGCCCGGCGCCCACTTGAACATGTGGGCCTGGCCCTGGTCCACGCTGACACGCGAGTTCGGCGTGACCTGCGTCTGGCCCTGGCCAAAGGCATTCGGCTGGCTGACCTGCGAGCTTTCGGAGATCACCACCTTCAGCGAGCCGTGCGAGACCGCGGCGGGCCGCACGCGCACGCCATCGGTGATCACCACGGTGCCGGTGCGCGAGTTGAAGATCACCTTGGGTCGGCCCAGGCCGGACTCGATGGTCATCGCCTCCAGCTGCGCGACAAAGGCCACGCGCTGGGTCGGGTTCATCGGCGCCTGGACCTCCACGCTGGTGCCGTCGCGCGCGGTGGCAATCGCGCCCCAGCGCTTGTTGATCGCGTCGACGATGTTGGTCGCGGTCTGGAAGTGTGGCCGGCGCAGGCTCAGGCGCACGCTGGGGTTCTGGTCGAAATCGGACTCGATCTCGCGCTCGATGCTGGCGCCGTTCGGGATGCGGCCGGCCGTGGGCGTGTTGATCGTGACGCTGGAGCCGCTGGCGCCCTGCGCCGTCATGCCGCCCACCACCACGTTGCCCTGGCTGATCGCGTAGACCTCGCCATTGGCCGCACGCAGGGGCGTGAGCAGCAGCACGCCGCCACGCAGGCTCTTGGCGTCACCCAGAGAGGCGACGGTCACGTCGATGGTCTGGCCCTTGCGGTAGCCCGGTGGGAAGCTGGCGCTGATCATCACCGTGGCCACGTTTTTGGACTTCGCGTCCACGTTGTCCGGCAGCTTCACGCCAAACTGCTTGAGCATGTTGTTGACCGACTGTCCGGCGTACTTCACCTGCGTGCTGTCGCCGCTGCCGTTCAGGCCCACCACCAGGCCGTAGCCCAGCAGCTGGTTCTCGCGCTGGCCCTCGATGCTGACCAGCTGGCGCAGCGGCTGGCCGGCCGGCTCGGCGGCGGTGCGTGTCGCGGCATGGGCGCCGGCCAGCAAGAGGCTGGTCAGCAGGGGGGCGAAGATCCAACGCAAAGCGGTCATGGGTGATCTCTTTTTAGAACGGCATCCAGGGACTGGCGAAGAAGCGACTCAGCCAGCCTGCGTTGTTGGTGTCGGCCAGTGCGCCGCTGCCGGCGTAGGCAATGCGGGCCTCGGCCAGGCGCTGCGACGAGACGCGGTTGTCCGGCGTGATGTCGGCCGCGCGCACATAGCCGCTCAGGCGGATCATTTCCTCGCCCTGATTGAGGTACAGGCTTTTCTCGCCCTGCACACGCAGCAGGCCGTTGGGCATGACCTCGTGCACGATCACCGTGATGGCGCCCTGCAAGGCGTTCTGCTGGGTGCTCGCGGCGTTGCCGGCGAAGTTGTTCTGGCTGCTCAGGCCGATGTCCGTCTTGAGCGCCTTGCCAGCCAGCGTGGCCGGCGAGATCGACACATCGCTGTTCTTGCCGAAGCTGGTGTTGGCCTTCTTGCTGGCCTGCGTGGTTTCGTCCAGCAGCACGGTCAGCACATCGCCGGCATGGAAGCTGCGCACGTCGGAGGTCAGCGACCAGCCGTTGTCGGCCACGAACACGCCCCCCGAGCTGCCGCGGCGCGGCGCCTGCTGCACCAGCGGCAGCGGCGATGGCGGCGTCAGCTCCGGCGCCTTGGGCGGCTCGATGCCGGCGCAGCCGACCAGCAGCGCCGCGCCTGCCATCAGCCCTGCAAGAACAAGCGCACGCATCTCAGCGCACCGCCTGCGCCAGGGACTGCAGCATGTTGTCGGCCGCAGACAGCACCTTGGTGTTCATCTCGTAGCTGCGCTGCGCCGCGATCATGTCCACCATCTCTTCGACTACCTGCACGTTCGAGCCTTCCAGCGCGCCCTGCTTGAGCTTGCCGAATGCGTCGGTGCCGGGGTTGCCGGTGGTCGGCGTGCCGCTGGCGGCGGTTTCCTGGAACAGGTTCTCGCCGCGTGCCATCAGGCCGGCCGGGTTGATGAAGCCTGCCAGCTGCAACTGCCCGAGTTCGGTCGGTGCGGTGCTGCCGCCTACGGTCGCGGTCACCAGGCCGGACTCGGAGATGGACACCGCGGTGGCCGTGGCCGGCACCGTGATTTCGGGCTGCAGCGACAGGCCTTGCGAATTCACCAGCTTGCCTTCGGCATTGACCTGCAGCTGGCCGGCGCGGGTGTAGCCGGTCTCGCCATTGGGCATCGCGACCTGCAGGAAACCGTTGCCGACGATGGCCACGTCCAGGCTCTGGCCGGTGGTCTGCAGGTTGCCGTTGGTGAACACCTTCTGCGTGCCGACCACGCGCGTGCCGGTGCCCAGCATGGTGCCGACCGGCGAGGTCGTGCCCTCGGCCTTCTGGGCGCCGGGCTGGCTGTCGACCTGGTAGAACAGGTCTTCCAGCATCACCCGGTCGCGCTTGAAGCCGACGGTGTTGACGTTGGCGAGGTTGTTGGCAATGGCCTGCAGCTTGGCGTCTTGCGCCTGCACACCGGTCTTGCTGATCCACATGGCGGGATTCATAGGGAACTCCTGTTTGAATTGAGGAACCTGAGGTTCAGTCGCGGATCAGCCGGTTGCCACTGTCGGCCATGCTGTCGGCGGCGTGGAACAGCTTCATCTGGATCTCGAAGTCGCGGTTCAGCGTCATCGTCGCGACCATCTCCTCGACCGCGCCGACGTTGCTGCCTTCGACGAAGCCGCCGTGCACGCGCACGCTGTCGTCGCTCTCCAGCGTGTCGCCGCGGCGCGAGACGATCAGCCCGGCTTCGTTCTTGACCACGTCCTTGGCCTCGGGCTTGACCAGCTTGAGCTTGTCGACCACCTGCATGGCCTCTTCGCCCGCCGGCTGGATGGAGATCGAGCCGTCGCTGGCGATCTCCAGCTTGCGGTACGGCGGCAGCACGATGGGGCCGCCTTCGCCCATCACCGGCCGGCCATTGACCGTCAGCGCGCCGTCCTCGGCCAGCTGCAGTTGGCCAGCTCGCGTGTAGGCCTCGCTGGCCCCGTACTGCACCGTCAGGTAGCCGCCGCCCTGCAGGGCCACGTCCAGGTCGCGCCCGGTCGGCTTGGCCGTGCCTTCGCGGGCCGACACGCCATTGGCCTGCAGCTTGTTCAGGTGGCGCGCGTCGTAGCCGAAGCCGCTCACCGTCTGGCTGGTGGCCAGTTCCATGTCGGCCTGGAAACCGGAGGTGTCCAGGTTGGCCAGGTTGTTGGCGTGCACCTGCTGGGCCCGCAGTGCGCGTTCGGCACCGCTCATCGCGGTGTAGATCAGGGCGTCCATGCGGCTTGCCTCAGACGGCCTGGAACAGCGCCTGCATCATCTCGCTCTCGGCGGAGATGACCTTGGTGTTGGCCTGGTAGTTGCGCTGGGCGGACATCAGGTTGACCAGCTCGCCGGTCATGTCCACGTTGGACTGCTCCAGCGCGCCCACCGTCAGCGAGCCCGCCATGCCGGTGCCCGGGGCGTAGTACAGCGCCTGGCCCGAGGCCTGCGAGGCCGTCCAGCTGGTATCGCTGGTGGGGGTCAGGCCGTCTTCGCTGGGGAAGGTGGCCAGCGCCAGCTTGGCGATGGTCTGCTTCTGGCCGTTGCTGTACTGGGCCAGCACCGAGCCGTCGTCGGAGATCGTCGTGCCGGTCAGCGTGCCGGAGGCATAGCCGTCGGCGGCGTTGACGCTGTTGGTCGCTTCGCCGGCGTACAGCGTGGTGCCGGTGTAGTCCACGTCGATGCTGAGCGCGCTGGCGCCGTCCGGCGTGCCCAGTGCCAGGGTCACCGCGCCGGCCGGCGCGGTCAGCACGCCGTTGGTGCTGAAGCTCAGCGTGTTGGTCGTGCCCAGGTCGTTGCCGTCCATCGTGTAGTGCACGTCCACCGCGTTGCTGCCGGACTTGACGAAGTACTGCGTCATGGTGTGCTGGGTGCCCAGCGAGTCGTAGACCACCGAGACCATCGAGCTGTTGAAGGTCTGCGCGTCGGTCTTGTCGAAAGGCGTCAGCGTCGGCGTGGTCCAGTCCTTCGACATGTTGGCCACGTACGAAAGCTTGCTGCTGGCCTTGGCGGCGATCTGGCCGCTGGGCACGCTGATGTCGCCCATCGCACCCAGCGCGGTCGAGCCCGGCGTCACCGCGTAGCCCTGGACCTTGCGGCCGCTGGCGTCGACCAGCATGCCGGTCTTGTCGACCACGAAGTTGCCGACGCGGCTGTAGCTCATCAGGCCGGTGCTGTCGCGCAGTGCGAAGAAGCCGCGGCCCTGGATGGCGGCGTCCAGCGAGCGGCCGGTGGACAGCGTGCTGCCGCCGGTGCCGATGCTTTGCGTCAGCGAGCCGATCTCGGCGCCGGTGGGGCTGGAGCCGGCCACCATCGCGCTGAAGTTGGCACGGCTGGACTTGAAGCCGTAGGTGCCGGAGTTGGCGATGTTGTTGCTGATGCTGTCGAGCTGGGTGTTGACAGCATTGATGCCGGACAGGGCGATTTCGAAGCTCATGGTCGGGACTCCTTCAGGACGTTCAGGACTTGCCGTTGAATTGGGAAATGTTGCCGGGCGAGACTTCGCCCAGGTGGCTGACGGTCAGCGTCATGCCGGCGGTGGACAGGCGGATGTTCTGGATCCGTCCGGTCACCGCGACAGCCGGCGTCGCGCCGCTGGTGGTCTTCACCGCGATGTCGTAGGTGCCGGCCGGCAGGCCCAGCGCGACCGGGTCCAGCGTCAGCGAGACCTCGCCAATGCCTTTGCTGCCCAGGTCCACGTTGTGCTTCACGCCGTCGGCGCCGGTCAGCACCAGCGTCGCGTTGTTCTCGGCGCTGGCAAGCGTGAATTTCGCCGGCACCGTGCCGGAGGCGTCCAGCTGCACGTGGTCGGTCACCACGTCCACGCTGTTGCCGACCTGGTTGCCCAGTGCCAGCGTCTGCAGGCTGTCCAGCAGCGTGTTGGTGGCCGCACTTTGGCTGCTCAGCGACTGCAGCGATTCCATCTGGCTCAGCTGCGTCAGCTGGTTCACGAAGTCGCTCGGGTCGTTCGGCTCCAGCGGGTTCTGGTTCTGGATCTGCGCCACCAGCAAGGTGGTGAACAGGTCGGTGCCGCTGCCGTTGGCGCTGACCAGGGCGTTGGACAGGGCGCTGGTGCTGCCCGTGCTTTGCGTCTGGGTGGTGAGCGTGTCACTCATGCTCATGCCTCCCCAAGCCGCAACACTGACTGCTGCATAGACCGCACCCGGCCCAGCACTTCGACGTTGGTCTCGAAGGCCCGCGAGGCGGCCATCATGTCGGTCATTTCGGCGACCGGGTTCACGTTCGGATAAAACACTTTGCCCTCCTCGTTGGCCATGGGGTTCTCGGGTTCGTAGGCTTCGCGCAGCGGCTCGGTGCTGCTGACGACGTCCAGCACCTGCACGCGGGCACCGGCGCCGCTGTCGCGGCCCATCACGGCTGCGAAGACCGGCTTGCGGGCGTGGTAGGCGTCGGTCGCGTTGCTGGCGGCGGACTGGGCGTTGGCCAAGTTGCTGGCGACGGTGTTGAGCCGCACGGTCTGGGCGGTCATGGCCGAGCCGGCGATGCGGGTGATGTCGTGGAATGGCATGTCACTGTCCTGCGATGGCCTTGGCGAGGCCTTTGAGCTGCATGTTCAGAAAGGTCAGGCTGACCTGGAAGTCGCTGGCGTTCTGAGAGAATTCGGCCTGTTCCACGCCCAGCTCCACGGTGTTGCCGTCGGCCGAGGGGTGGTTGGGCACCCGGTATTTCGCCGAGCCGTCGCTGTCCAGGGACAGGCCGCTGGCCTCGTCGGCGGTGGCGCTCTGCAAGGCCGCGCCGAAGTCCAGGTCGCGGGCCTGGTAGCCGGGGGTGCTTTCGTTGGCCAGGTTGGCGGCCAGGACCTGTGTCCGTTCGGCGCGCAAGCGCAGCGCCTCGGGGTGTGTGCCCAGGGCCTTGGTGAAGTCGATGCTCATGCGATTCCTTTGTTCAGGACGACGGTCAAACGTGAAGTGGGGGCTGGCCTGCCTGCCGCTGCTGCTGTCTG
>NZ_VIDT01000173.1 GCF_006519715.1 Ideonella azotifigens | reverse complement strand
TGCGCGCGACCTTCGTCAATGCCGATTGCGTCAAGGACAAGCGGCCCGCCGCCTGCCAGCTGCAGTACGAACTCGACACCGTGCTCGCACGCTCGGAAGTCAACGGCAGCACCGCCCAGGATGCCTTCGAGCTGAACGGCCACGTCACGCTGGAACCGGCGCGCGGTGGCGCGGCGGTGGTGCGCGGTGGGCTGGGTGCGCCCGGCGAAACCACGCGCGAGCCACACAGTGGCCTGGCCCTGTTCACCTCGCAGGGCTCGGCCACCCAGCATGGCACCTTCGCGCCTCGCACCTTTGACGCGACCGTCAGCCTGGACCAGCTGCTCAACGCCGCCCGCATGGTCGCTGCGCAGCAGCTGGGCGTGGCGCCCAGCCAGCTCAGCAGCGAACAGATGAGCCAGCGATGGGGCAACCGCTGGGACGCACGCGACGCCTGGGTGCTGCAGTCGGCCGAAGTCGGCCAGGAGGTCTACAACCCGGACGATGCCGGCCGGGTCGAGATCGCCGGCGGCGTGCTGGACCTGTATGCCGGCTCGCAGGCGCTTCGATGAAGAGATTCCTCTTTTTAATGCGCCGCCTCAGCCCCGGCGTGCCTTCACCGCTTCGCTGAGCACACGCAGCACCTCGGCCGAGTCGTCCCAGCCAAGACAGGCGTCCGTGATGCTTTGGCCGTAGCAGAGCTGGCCCGCGTCGTCCTTGCCCGGCGTGAACTTCTGCGCGCCGGCCACCAGGTGGCTCTCGACCATCACACCGAAGATCTGCCGGCTGCCGGCGCTCAGCTGCGCGCCGATGTCGCGTGCCACGTCCAGCTGGCGCTGGTACTGCTTGCTCGAATTCGCGTGGCTGCAGTCCACCATCAGCGAAGGCGTCAGCTTGGCCGCTTCCAGCTCGCTGCAGGCCGACATCACGCTTTGCGCGTCATAGTTCGGCGCCTTGCCGCCGCGCAGGATGACGTGGCAATCCTGGTTGCCCTTGGTCTCGACAATCGCGACCTGGCCGTTCTTGTGCACCGACAGAAAATGGTGAGGCCGGGCGGCGGCCTGGATCGCATCGGTTGCGATCTTGATGTTGCCGTCGGTGCCGTTCTTGAAGCCGATCGGTGCGGACAGGCCCGAGGCCAGCTCGCGGTGCACCTGGCTTTCGGTCGTGCGCGCGCCGATGGCGCCCCACGAGATCAGGTCGCCGATGTACTGCGGGCTGATCGTGTCAAGGAACTCGCTGCCTGCCGGCATGCCCAGCCGGTTGATCTCGACCAGCAACTGGCGCGCCATGCGCAGCCCTTCGTCGATGCGGTAGCTCTCGTCCAGGTAGGGGTCGTTGATCAGCCCCTTCCAGCCAACAGTGGTACGCGGCTTCTCGAAGTAGACCCGCATCACGATCTCCAGCGTGTCCGCGTACTGCTGGCGCAGCGGCTGCAGCTTGCGCGCGTATTCCAGCGCGGCAGCCGGGTCATGGATCGAGCAGGGCCCGATCACCACCAGCAGCCGGTCGTCCTGACCCTTCATGATGCGCCGCACCGCCTGCCGGGTCGACTGGATCAGCCGCTCGGTCGGCGTGCCGGCAATGGGGAAGAAGCGGATCAGGTGCTCGGGTGGCGGCAAGGGCGTCACCTCCTGGATGCGCTGGTCATCGGTTTCACTGGTGCGCTCGCTCAGCACCAGCCCGCTGCGGGCTTCACTGCTCGACGGGGCGGAAAGGGGCTGGGGCGCGGTCGCCTTGGCATTCATCTGGGCTTCTCCTGGGGACAGTGGTGGCCCTTGGGCACCGGCGAAAAAAAACCGCCGGTGGGGCCGGCGGTTTTCTGGGGATGTTCGCTTGATGCTTCAGTCGCGCGCGATTGCCTCTCCAGCCGCCAGACGGGGCGAGAACCAAAAGTAGGCAAAAAAGAATCGCGGGGCGCTCATGACGCGATGAATGTAGCACGGGCGGGATTGGAAAGGAAAAGGGTATGCTTTGGTGCTTTACAAGGCCGCAACTTTCAAGCGGTCCATTGACGGGGAAATGAGGGGGGATGCATGCGACGCAGGACATGGTTGCAGCTCGCGGGTGTGGGCGCTGCTTTAATGGGTTGTGGTGGAAGTTCATCTGAGGGAGGGGACGGCGGTCCGGATCAAACTCCCAGTGACGGCGATTCCGGCGGGGAAAGTGGCCCACCGCCCAATGTGTTGATGATCGCCATTGACGATCTGAATGACTGGGTCGGATTTCTCAAAGGCCATCCCCAAGTCAAGACGCCCAACATGGATGCGCTGGCTGCACGTTCCACTGTGTTCGAGCGGGCCTATTGCAACGCGCCGACCTGCACTGGATCACGTGCCAGTGCACTGACCGGCCTGTCGGTGCAGTCAACAGGGGTTTGGGATCTCGACCAAACCTTCAGTACGGTGAATCCGGGCAAGCCGATGTTGTGGGGCATGCTGAACAATGCGGGCTACGCCACGCAGCTCTATGGCAAGGTTGATCACAACTTCACCCTGGGTTCGCAGCCGTTTCCTACGACCACTCCGTACGCCAACAAGGTGTGTCCAAGTGGCACAGGTGTAGGTGCTTTTGATTGGGGCCCGACCAGCGGCCCGGACTCAGACCATCCCGATTACCGCTTCGCCCAGCAGGGCATCGACTATCTGGCGTCGGCCAGTCGCAGCAGGCCCTTCTTTCTGGGGGTTGGGTTCGTGCGCACGCATGTTGGCTGGTACGTGCCCCAGCGCTTTTTCGACATGTACCCCAAAGAAGGACTGGCGCTCCCGGAGGCGCCCGCAGATGACCTGGACGACCTAGGGCCAGCGGGACGAGCGATCGCGCTGCAATGGAACTTCCATCAGTGCATTACCAAGCAGAACCTGTGGGCCGATGCTGTGCAAGCTTATCTGGCCAGCATTTCATGGGTGGATGAACAAATTGGCCGATTGATCGCGGCGCTGGACGCCAGCCCGCATGCGAACAACACCATGGTCGTGCTCTGGAGCGACCACGGTTTCCATCTGGGGGAGAAATTCCACTGGCACAAGGAGGCTCTGTGGGAGCGGTCCACGCATGTGCCTTTCCTGATGAGGCGCCCAGGTCAGGCCACTTCGGTCCGCCAGCGTGCGTGCGTCAGCCTGCGGGACATGGTGCCCACCCTGCTGGACTACTGCCGTGCCGCGCCGGCTTATCCGATGGATGGCGTCAGCCTGCGTCCCTTGATTGAGCAGCCATCGCGCAGTTGGGATGTGCCTGTGCTCACCACGCATGAGCAGTACGACCATGCCATACGCACGGACCAGTGGCGGTACATCCGCTACAGCGCTGGCGAGAGGGAGCTTTACGATGAATCCGTTGATCCTCACGAGTACAAGAATCTGGCGGGAGATGCGTCTCACGAGCCTTTGATGGCCCAGCTCGACGCGCTGATGCCGCCTCGCCCCGTGTAGTTCTTCCGCAATCCAGCCAAGTTTCGACACTTGCCCGACCAACTTTAGCGACAGAAAGCCACCAAACCGCCTGCACCTCCACTTCAAGACAAGTGCCCTGGCCACCGATGACCTTTGCAAGCGCGCCCCCTCATGGGTCGCGCTCCTGCAACGGAGTCAATCATGGTCAGCACGGTCGGAATCGGGAACAAGGAACACTCGCGCAAGCCTGCGCACAGCACGGGACTGGGTCTCGCCCTCCTGGTCAGCGGGTTGGTCGTGGGATGCGGTGGCGGTGGTGGCGACTCCGGGACGAGCGTGCCGGCCGAGCAGCCGCAGGGCGGCAGCCAGGCAGTCGCGCCAGAATTGACGATCGGTGCAGACAGCTTCTATTTCGCGCCCGGAGCAGCAAATGCGAGCGCGAGCTCACTGAACAAGGTGGCCGGTGGCACGGCATTGGCCGCCTTCTGGGATCCCAACGACGGCAACACGGCGCTGTCGCCTGGCATGAAGATTTTCTTCTTCGGCCAGGCGCAGGGCTGCACGGCTGGTTCGCAAGGCCCGCTGGATTCGTTCAGCGACACTCGGCTCGCCGATGTTTCAGGCCTGACCGGTGTGCCGGCCGATGCCGCGGGCGCCGAGTTGCGTTGGGTTCCTTCTGCCAACACCTCGGCTTGTGATGCCGCCTCGCGTGCCAAGCGAGGCGCCTCCAGCGCCTTCCTGAATGCGTCTGATGCCAACGGCGCAATGGCCTTGTTGACCAGCTCAGGTATTCAGAGCGACGGTCAGGCCAGCTTCTTCGGCCCGTATTCCAGCAGCGGCCAGAACGGCAAGGGCGACAACGCCTACATCACGGGCACGTTTGTGAACTTCCGCCATGCAGCCTGGCTGGCTGATCCGCTGCAGCCTTGGCTCAACGGCACCAAGGCACGTCTGCGCAGCGAACAGGGGCTGACCACCGCCAGCGTCGAGGGTGGCCGGGCGATGGCCCAGGTCAAGCAGCAGATGATGGCCACGTTCTACAACCACAAGTGCCGGCAGGACGAGGCCACCAATCCTTGCCAGATCCAGTACCTGATGGACACAGCGATCATGCGCACCGGCGTGAGCAACTGGTCAGGCGAATCGTGGTTCGTGAACGCCAAGGTATGGGGCGATCCCGTCCAGGGCGGCATTCCCATCGTCAGCGGGCCGATCTACGGCAACGGTGTGACCACCAGTGATTCAGAGCGTGGGCTCGCACTGTGGACCTCGCAAGGTGCAGCGTCCCAACATGCAACGTTTGCCGCCAAGACTTTCGACGTGACGATCAGCTTTGATCAGCTGATGAATGTCTTGCGCATCACCACCGGCCGCGCCGTGAACAAGGCCCCCAGCGCCGTCTCCGATGCCGAGATCGCCTCGCTGTGGGGCAGCGCGTGGAACGATGCCAGTGCCTGGGCCTTGCTTTCGACCGACGTCGCGCAGGAGGTCTACAACCCGGACAGCAACTTTCGGGCGGAGATCGGCGGCGGCTTCAAGAGCCTGTTCGTGGGACCGCAGTGACGGTCAATGGCACTGCCTGACGCCAGTCAGGCAAATGGCGATCCATCACCGTGCCCATGGCAAGCGGGTCTGCAATGCAGGCCCGTTCTGCATTGTTGGCGATCTGGGTGTCGAGCCTGGCCTGCAGCGCCTGCGACCCACCCTGCTCAAGCAGCCGGTAAAGGTTCATCCAATGGTCGCCACCCACGGCGACCAGTCCTTGCTCGCGTGCCGCCTTCACGGCCTGCGCACCACTGATCACCTTGCGTTCGAACTGGGCTCGCGTGCGCATCGGGAACTCGCGCATCGTCAAGCCTGGCAAAGAGGTATAGCTAGCACGGGCGTAGTGGCCGGCTTCCAGCAACTTGTGATTGCCCTGCGCGATCTCCATGCCAACGCGCGCCCGCACGATCACCTTGGCGGAGACGTGCGACAGCGGCTGTCGGTGGGTCAGTCGGTAGAAGAAGTGGTCCACATCTTCTACCGCATCGCCGGGCGTCAACGCATAGATGCTCTTGGGCAGCGCCACGGCATCGATCTCGGCAGGCACAGCCTCCAGCATTTCGCGCAGCGGTCGGTCGCTGCAGACGAACTCGTCCGCGTCTACAAGGATCAGCCACTCCAGCTCGGGCCACAGGGATTTGAGGTACCAGCAGGCGCCGGACACCTTGCGGCCCTGGAAGTGGGCCATCACGGTGTCTTTGAGCGTGAGCACGGTGACATCGGCGAAGGCTTGCTGGAACAGTTGCAGCAGTGCCGGCGTGCGATCGGTGGACAGATTGTCGATGACAAAGAACCGACGCACCCCCATCGCGTAGTGCCAGACCAAGTTGAACAGCAGGATGTCCTGCTCGTCCTTCACCATGGTTACGTAGCCCAGTCCTTGCCATGCCGGCGAGTCTGACATCAGGGGCGAGGCGGCGCGATCCGGGCCCGCGCTGACCAAGTACTCAGCCAGCGAGAAGTCACGTGAATTGAAGGGCTTCGCTGACGGGAATTCGAGGATCGTGTCGTAGCGGCGCAAGTCCAACAAGGTTGCGATCATGCGATAGGCCACCACCGGATGCTCGCGCTCGCGGAAGGTTGCCATCAGCAACTCACCAGCGGCCTGTGCTTGCCCGGCCTTTTTCAGGTCCCGGACCTTGTCGAAAATGCCGCCGAGGCCGAGGAAGGGCTGTTCGACTTCGGCCGAGTGCGCTTCAGCCTTGGTTGCAGCAGGCTGAGGCACGACCTCTGCGGCTTTACGCTCGCTGGTCGTTTCGTTCTTGTCGCGCTTTTGACGCGAACCGTTCAGGAAGGAAAACATCGATCGCAGCAGTCAAACCGGGCAACAGCAATCCTGCTGACCCGGCAGGGAAGATGAGGAGGATGGCTCGCTCAAGCAGTGCCACCCACCGTCAACCCATCAATCCTCAACGTCGGCTGCCCAACCCCCACCGGCACGCTCTGGCCTTCCTTGCCGCAGGTGCCGACGCCGGTGTCGAGTTCGAGGTCGTTGCCGATCATGCTGATTCGGGTCATGGCGTCGGGGCCGTTGCCGATCAGGGTGGCACCCTTGACGGGGTAGAGGATCTTGCCGTTTTCGACCCAGAAGGCTTCGGAGGCGGAGAAGACGAACTTGCCGCTGGTGATGTCGACTTGGCCGCCGCCGAAGTTGGTGGCGTAGAGGCCGCGCTTGATGCTGGCGATGATCTCTTCCTTGGGCTTGTCGCCGGCCAGCATGTAGGTGTTGGTCATGCGCGGCATCGGCACGTGGGCGTAGCTTTCGCGGCGGCCGTTGCCGGTGGGCTTCACACCGGACAGGCGGGCGTTCATGCTGTCCTGGATGTAGCCGCGCAGGATGCCGTCTTCGATCAGCACGTTGCGCTGGGTCGGGTTGCCTTCGTCGTCGACGTTCAGCGAGCCGCGGCGGTCAGTCAGCGTGCCGTCGTCCAGCACGGTGACGCCCTTGGAGGCGACACGTTCGCCAATGCGGCCGGAGAAGGTGGACGCGCCCTTGCGGTTGAAGTCACCTTCCAGTCCGTGGCCGACGGCTTCGTGCAGCATCACGCCGGGCCAGCCGGACCCCAGCACGACGGTCATCATGCCTGCCGGTGCGGGGCGGGAGTCCAGGTTGGTCAGTGCCGCGTTGACGGCCTGGTCCACGTATTCGTTGAGCTGGGATTCCTGAAAGTAGCCCAGGCCGAAGCGGCCGCCGCCGCCGCCGGAGCCGACTTCGCGGCGGCCGTTCTGCTCGGCAATGACGGTGACCGACAGGCGCACCAGCGGGCGCACGTCGGCGGCGCGGGTGCCATCGGCGCGTGCCACCATCACCACGTCGTATTCAGCGGCCAGGCCGGCCATGACCTGTACCACGCGCGGGTCGCGGGCGCGGGCCATCCTCTCGACGCGCTCCAGCAGCGCCACTTTCTGCGTGCTGTCCAGCGTTGCGATCGGGTCCAGCGGCGCGTAGAGCAAACGGCTCTTTGCGATTTGCGGCTTGCGGTCCAGCTTGACGCGGCGGCTCTGGCCGGCTGCAGCGATGCTGCGCACGGTGCGCGCGGCATCCAGCAGCGCGGCTTCGGAAATGTCGTCCGAATAGGCGAATGCGGTTTTCTCGCCGGCGATGGCGCGCACGCCCACGCCCTGGTCGATCGAGAAGCTGCCGCTCTTGACGATGCCTTCTTCCAGGCTCCAGCCTTCGTGGCGGGTGTACTGGAAATAGAGATCCGCGTCGTCCACCCGGTGTTCACCGATGGTGGCCAGGGCGCGGGACAGGCTGGCTTCCGTCAGCTGGTAAGGGTCCAGCAGCAGGCTTTGGGCCACGGCAAGCCGTTCGAGGGTGGGTTCGCGCGAGATCATGTTTTTGATTGTAGGAGTGCGCCTGCAGCCTGTGGGGCGTTACATGCATTGACCATTCGATGTCATCTCACGCAGCATGGGATGCGTTGTGCTTCACATCCGGCGACACAAGCAACCCCACCCACCGGCGCCGGCCTGTTTGTCTCACCCAAATCGAAGGAGCGATCCCATGTTCAAGCTGCAAACCACCTCTGCACTGGCGCTGGCCAGCATCCTGTCCCTGGCCAGCGTGGCGGCCTCCGCGCAAACCGCGACCCCGGTCGAGCGCGGCGCCAGCACGCCGCACATTGCGCAAAAGCAGGACCGCCAGCAACAGCGCATCGACAAAGCCGCCGCCAGCGGTGGCCTGAATGCTGCCGAAACCAACCGCCTGGACAAGCAGGAAACGCACATCAGCAACCTGCAAGACAAGGCTGCTGCCGATGGCACGGTGACCGCCAAGGAGCGCAGCCGCGTGCGTTCGGCCGAGCGCCGCACCAACCGCCACATTGCCCGTCAGGCGCATGACGGCCAGACCACTGCGCCGACGACCACCCCGCAACAGTGATCGTCCAAGGTGTGTGCAGGTCACCTGCCGGCGCGTGCTGACTGAGCCCCAGCGCGCGGCCCGCAGGTCAGGCCTGGAGCCCCTGGTTGATCACGCTGCAGCCCGCCCTGGCCTTGTGCCCCGGCGGGCTTTCTTTTTCCGACGACAGGTTTTCAGTCTTGCCCGGACGCGGCTTCTTCATCGCCACCGGCGCTGCGAAGCTGCAGCGCCAGCGTGTAGAGCGCATTGCGTGGCGCACCGCTCAGCTCGGCGGCCAGCGCTACGGCCTGTTTCAGTGGCAACTCTCTCAGCAGCACCTTCAGTTGGCGCTTGGCATCGCTGGGCAGGCCATCGTCGCCGTCTTGCTGCACGGCCGGCGGCAACGGGTGCAGCACCAACGCAAACTCGCCCTTGAGACGCTGCGCGTCCGCCGCGAGCCAGGCCGGCAACGCGGCTGCGGGTGCGCTGTGAACCTGCTCGAACTGCTTGGTCAGCTCGCGGCACAAGGTGACCTTGCGCTCCGCGCAGCGCTCAGCCAGCGCCGCCACCAGGTTTTCGATGCGGTGCGGTGCTTCGAACAGCACCGTCGCGCCTGTTTGCTGCAGCAGCGCGTCCAGTGCCACCTGGCGCTCGCCGCCCTTGGCCGGCAGGAAGCCGGTGAAGTGAAATCCCACTGCGCCGCTGTGGCCCGCCAGGCAACCGGCGGCGCTCAAGGCGGTCAC
>NZ_VIDT01000172.1 GCF_006519715.1 Ideonella azotifigens | reverse complement strand
CTGGTCCGCCGGCAGCGGATGGTCCGGCCTGCCCGGGTTGCGCAGCACGTCGCGCCCCTGCGCCCAGCCTTCCAGCCAGTCGGCGCGGTAGACCTGGTACTGGTCGAACAGGTCGGCCAGGCGACGGCTGAGCTGCAGCAGGCGATCCGGCTCGTCGCCCATCAGGAACCCGGCGACGGGCTCAAAGCCAGGTCGCTGCGCCAACTCGGGCAACAGCTGCATCAGCCGCCAGGTCAGCGGCGTCTTGTCCAGTGCCGAGTGCATCGGCACCTGGTCCCGCCCCAGCACCTGCCGGTACAGCCTCCACAGGAAACGCGCAGGCAACTCGACCCGCGCCGCAGCGCAAATGCCCGCCGCCCCGCCAGACTGCGCCAAGGACATCTTCAGCCACTCGGCCATGCCGTTGCTCTGCACCAGCATGACCTCCTCTTCCAAAGGCGCCAGCGGATGCGCCCTGAGCCAGGCGAACAGCGTTTCGGCCAGCAGTTCCGCGCGGTTGCCGTGCAAGACCATCAAGCCTTGCGGGATCGCGGGACGGTTATCGGGAGCAGGTGGGAATGTCATCAGGGCGCGGAGAAGCGAACAGGCGCCTGGTGACTGTAAGCGACCGATCCGCCGGCACGATCAGTGCTCCCATTGATCCAGCCAAGGTCTCGGACAGGCAGCAGGACGAACGGCGAACTCAGGCGGCACCACATAGCCATCAGGCACCACCAGCCGCATCTGAAAGGCAATGCGCTTGATCACCCCATTGCGCTGCTCCTCACTGAGGTTCGCGGCTGACTTTCCACTGTCCGGACTTGGCCCGATGCCCGGGATCACGTCGGCGCTCGTGATGCTGAGCGTTGCTCTCCCCATGGGAAGGGCACCCAACTGAGCCACGCTCGTCTCTTGAGATTGAACAGGTGCGGAAAAGATCAGTTGGCGCACTGACCAGGACGCCTTCTTTCCATCTTTCACTGTGTAGTTGAACCAGAACTCCCGCTTCAGGCCTTTGTAGACAGCATCCTGCGCCTGGAAACCACCGTAACTGAGATCCAGATAGCTGTCGTTCCGATTGCGGTAGGGACGATTGAGAGGATAGATGTATTCCAGTTCATCGTCAGGAGGCTGAAGACGGTCTGGCGGCCGAACTTCCATTTGCCAGCCACCCGAGACTCCTTTGCTGGGCACCATGACAAAGATGGCCTCGGGTCCGATCACGCGCCGAAACTCGTGGTGGCTGCTCACCGCGCCGGAAAACCCAAAGGCCTTGCACCCCATTGCGGGCGCGGCGGCAGATGCGGACTGCGAGGCAAGGTCGCAAGCGACTGCTGCTGCAAGCACGAATCGGCTGGCATGAGTCCGGATCATTACGTCTCCTTGGATGTCAGGCACTTTGCCCTGAATTCCGCCACAACTTCAACATCCGATTTCCGGCCTCACCGAAAAACAGCCATCACTGCGCCCAGCAAACCCATCCCCAGCAAGCCCAGCACCGGTGTCATGCTGACTGCATAACCGAGCGAGCGGCTGGTGGGGTCGCGGGTATAGGCGCGCAGGTAGATCATGCGGCCGACGAGGTAGACGGCTCCAGCGCCGGCTGTCCAGAGCGGCGACCAATGTTGGGCGGCCAGCCACAGGCTGGGCAGCAGCACGACCAGCAGTTCCAGCGTGTTCATCTGCACCCGGTAGAGGCGCTCGAAGCCTTCATGGCCTGACACGGCCGGCGCATGAATGCCGTAGCGCGTACGGCCCCGGCTCACCAGGATGGCGAAGTACACATACTGCAGCAGCGCAAGCGCCGCGACGATTTCAACCCAGGCCATGAGAGATTCCAAACTGAGGAGGTGAAGCGGCGCCCGCGCGGGAAAGGCCCGGCGTTCCGATATCCGGATGAACAGGCCAGCGTCTACTGGCCCTTGAGAAATCGCGCAACGGCCTGCTCGCCAGCCGCCGACAGTCCTTCAAACTGCAGCCCCACCATGAACGCACCATGGTTGCTGCTGAGCACGCTGTGGGCGACCTGGACCTTGACTTCGACTGGCGTGCCGCCTCCCGTGAGCAAAGGCACCACGAAGCGGATCACGCAGCGCAGCTTCGGTGGTGGATTGGCCGAGGCGATGATGGCGATGCCGCCGGCGCTGATGTCCCAGGTGCGCACTTCCAACGGCGGCTGACTGGGGAAGACCAGCTGCGCCGTGCCGCGCAAGGGCTTGCGCTCGTGCAGGCGGCGCTCGGCACCCTTCAGCTCTGCCATGGGGCGCGCAGTGCCGACTCCGGCCGGTCAAGCTTGCTGCGGCGGGGACTTGGAAGCGGTGGGGTACACATCGTGGGCGCAATCTAACATCGACCGCCGCGGCGGCGCTACCGCCTGCCAGCGCTCATTGGGCGAGTGGCAGTACCCGCTCTTTCAGGTACTTGAACTGCGCCCCCAGCATCGCCGGGTTCGGGTCGTGGCCCATGCGAGGCAGCAGCACCCAGTCCTTCTGCGGCGCGTCGATGCTGTCGAAATAGCGGCGGGCCACGTCGGGCGTGGTCACCAGGTCTTCCTCTCCCTGCACGAAGAACACCGGCAGCTCGAACTTCAGGCCCAGGCTGGGCAGGTCGGTGGACGACAGCATGCCGTCGCCCTTCAGGCCGACGAACTGCAGGTAGGAGTAGTCCTCGCCGGCCTCGTAGTCGGCCTCGGCTTTGGCGGTGGTGTAGAGGGCGGAAGGCTGCCACCAGGCCTTGGGCGCGGGGTCGGTTCGGGCGGCTTCGTAGCGGCGGGTCACGCGGCGCAGGATGCCGAAGTTGCGCGGGTCGCGCCAAGGCGGCGGGCCCAGTGCCTCCAGCTTGGCGATGTTCTCCTGGTCTGCGGTCGCCTTGGCCCGCGCCAGCGTCGCGGCGTAGCTCGAAGACAGGTTGGCCTGCCCGTTCACCAGCTGCGCGGTGCTGATGTAGGCATGGAACAAATCAGGCCTGGCCTTGGCGATCTGGATGCCGAGGATGGAGCCCCAGGAACCGCCCATCAGGATCAGCTTGCGCGCGCCCAGGTGCTGCGCCACGTAGCTGGCCACCGCGATGCCATCGTCCCGCAGCTGGGCGACGGTGAGCGCCTCGTCTTCGGCCGGCCGGTTGCGGCCGTAGGTCATGCCGGAACCGCGCTGGTCCCAGTGCACGATGGTGAAGTCCTTCTGCCACGGACCGTAAAGCCCGTCAGAGAACATGCTGACCGGGTTGCCCGGCCCGCCATGCACCACCAGCACCACCGGGTTGCCACAACGTTCGCCCTTGATGGTGACCCACTGCTCGATGCCATTGATCGGCACGAAGCCTTGTTCGTCCAGCCGCTGGGACGGCGAGCTGCAGACCGAGCCGGCGGTGGCCAGTGGCGCAGCTTCCGCGGCGCCAGCGGCTTGCGCGCACACGGTCAGCGCGCCAGCCAGCCAGCGGCAGAGTGAAGAAGAGCGCAACAGGTTCAAGAGGACTCCTACCGAGCGGGGTACCCGCCCGCCGAAGATCGGAGTATCCGCGAGCGTCAGTTCGCGGCCATTGACTGGCGCGAGGCATGGCGCTGCGCCTGCGTCTCGCCATCGTAGCCCCAGCTGTCGCCCGGGACCTGGTGCAGCACGACATACAGCGGCGCCTGCGCGGGCCGGCCGCTTTCGGCCAAGATCAGCGCGTTCGCCTCGGCGATGAAGCGGCGACGTTCTGCCGCGGTGTTGCTGCCATCGGTGATGAACACCTCCAACTGGGCAGACCAGTCCTGCGCGCCAAGCGCAGCACCGGCCACCGACCAGGACCCAGGCGGCGCCTGTTCGACGGCCACGACGGTCAGGGCTGCGTCCTTGCGCAGCGTGCTGGCCATCAGGCGGGTCAGGCCTGACTGAAGGCGCTGGCGGCTCGCGTCGTCAAACTCATTGGCGCTGGCAAGGGTCAGGCGGAGGAAAGGCATGGCGTCTCGAAGAAGAAGTGAAGGTGCGCCATCGTGAACCGGCGCCATCAAGGAGACAATCACACACTCACTTGACACACTGTTTCTCTTGAGGAAACCATCATGCGCCCATCCGCCATTGGCGACGCCCAGCAACTCGCGGCCATGGTGGTCTTCGCCCGGGTGGTGGCCGCGGGCAGTTTTTCGGCCGCGGCGCGGGAGCTCGGGCTCACCAAGTCGGCCGTCAGCAAGCAGGTCCAGCGGCTGGAGCTGGAACTGGGCGCGAAGTTGCTGAACCGCAGCACGCGCAAGCTGTCGCTGACCGAACCCGGGCAGATCGTGCACGCCCATGCGGAGCAGATCGTGCACCTGAGCAACGCCACCCGCAACGAGCTGGCGCAACTGTCCGAGCGCCCAAGCGGGCTGCTGCGCATGACGGCCTCGCTGGCCTACGGCAAGCATGTGCTGGCGCCGCTGCTGCCGGACTTCTTCGCGCAATGCCCCGAGGTGCGGGTGGCGCTGACGCTGGTGGACCGGCACGTGGACCTGATCGAAGAAGGTTTCGACCTGGCGATTCGGCTGACGGACACGCCGCCCGAGCCGCTGGCCGGGCGGCGCCTGCATGCCTGTGAGTTCGTGCTCTGCGCGTCGCCCAAGTTCGCCGGGCTGGCCGACGTTCAGCATGCGCGAGACCTCGCGCAGCAAGCTTGCCTGGGCTTCTCGGCCGGCGTGTCCGCCAAGCTCACGCCCTGGCGGCTGACCGACCCCGACGGCAAGGCGGTGACCGTTGCCGTCCAGGGCCCGGCCGTGGTCAACAGCAGCGACGTGGTGCGCGAGCTGACGCTGCGTGGCCTGGGCATTGGCCTGCTGCCCCGCTTCACCGTGGAGCCCGATCTTGCCCAGGGCCAACTGGTCCAGGTGTTGCCGCAATGGCAAGCCGCCGGCGCATTTGGCCCGGCCTGGGCGCTGTGGTCACCGCAGCGGCAGATGCTGCCCAAGCAGCGCGCGATGATCGACTTCCTGGTGAGCCGCCTGAGCGCGGCCTGAGTGGCCGCTATTTCAGGTAGGACCTAAGCGCGCCCACCACCTGTTCCACATCCTCGCCACGCTGCTCGGCACTCACACCCTCAGCACCCAGGTGCTCGCGAATGTGGCCTTCCAGCACCTCGGCCATCAAGCCATTGACGGCACCGCGGATCGCCGCGATCTGCTGCAGGATGGCGCCGCATTCGGTCTCCTGATCGAGCGCGCGCTCCAGCGCGTCCGCCTGGCCGCGGATGCGGCGCACGCGGGCAATGAGCTTCTTCTTGGACTGGATGGTGTGGGCCATGGGGCAAGGGCATCGCCTCACGGCGACAAGCCGTGAGGCGAGAACAAATGTACTGGGGGGTAGTATGCAGGCTTTACGGCCTTCCGGCCGCCGAACGTCTGCAGTCCGCCCGCCATGACCACGCCCGCCGCCTCACCCTCTTCCGCCAAAGCCTGGACCGACACCGGCCGCCACAGCCACGCCTTCGGCGAAGCCAACCCGCTGGCCGAGCGGCGCACTCGCTGGGCGATGTGGATCACGCTGGCGATGATGGTGGCCGAGATCATCGGCGGCTGGTACTACAACTCGATGGCACTGCTGGCCGACGGCTGGCACATGAGCTCGCACGCGCTGGCGCTGGGCCTCGCGGCCTTCGCCTACGTGGCCGCACGCAAGCTGGCGCACGACCGCCGGTTCTCGTTCGGCACCTGGAAGATCGAGGTGCTGGCCAGCTACACCAGCGCCATCTGCCTGCTGGGCGTGGCGCTGCTGATGCTCATCCAGTCCGGCGAGCGGCTGCTGAACCCAGGTGCGATCCACTACGACGAGGCGATTGCACTGGCCGTGCTCGGGCTGGCGGTCAACCTGGTCTGCGCCTGGCTGCTGAAGGATGGCCACCATGGGCACGACCACGGGCACGGACATGGTCACGCCCACGGCGACGAAAGCCATGCAGACGAACTCCACCATGACCTGAACCTGCGCGCCGCCTACATCCACGTGCTGGCCGACGCCGCCACCTCGGTGCTGGCCATCCTCGCCCTCTTCGGTGGCAAGCTCTGGGGCGCGGACTGGCTGGACCCGGCCATGGGCATCGTCGGCGCAGGCCTGGTCGGCAAGTGGTCCCTGGGCCTGCTGCGCGACTCAGGCAAGGTGCTGCTGGACGCCGAGATGGACGCGCCGGTGGTCGCCGAGATCGAGGAAGTCATCGCCGCCAGCCCGGTGCCGGCCCGCATCCGCGACCTGCACGTCTGGCGCGTCGGCCAGGGCAGCTATGCCTGCATCCTGTCGCTGGAAGTGGACGTGCCCACCACGCCCGAATACTTCCGCCAGCAACTCGCGGTGCACGAGGAACTGGTACACATCACGGTGGAACTGATCCAACCCGGCGAGGCAGTGGCGCGCTGACGGTGCAGCCCCAGGTCCAGCGAGGCCACCCATCCAGTTTCACGGCCGCGATGCCCGCGCCGCCGTCGGCTTGAGCACTGCCTGGAACACCCGGTTCTGCGGGTCGTTGCGGCTTTGGGCTTGGACCACGATGGCGCCGCTGTCGTTGATCGCGGTCGGATACGAAATCATCCAGCCGGCCGCGCGGGCCTTGGTGTCCAGCAGTTTGGTGAGTGACGTGACCTGGCCATTCCGCCAGATCACACCAATGCCGGTGCAGTTGCCAACGGCCACGTCCAGGTTGTTCAGCGCGGTGGCCGTGCAGACGGTGTGCGCCAGCGCCGGCAGCGGCAGCACCTGGCCCGGTTTCCAGAGCATGGCCAGTGAGCCCCGGCTCGGGTCGAGGTAGCCACCCACCGCGGTGCCGTTGGCGTTGATGGCATTGATCGATGGATAGCCGAGCGCATCCAGTTCCGGCGTGGGCACCAGCAGACCGTCCTTCCAGACCAGCATCTTGATGCCGCCCGTCTCCGGCCACTGCCGCCAGCCGCTCATCCAGCCGTTGGCCGACGTGCGGTACACCGCCGACTCCGCCACGGCGACATCGGTGGGCAGCAGCGTGGGCGGCAGGGTGGGATCGGTCCACACCGCAGCCTGTTCGAGACCGTCCTTCGGGATGCGGCCCATCACCCGGCCTTGGGGGTCCACATCGAAGCCCTGGCAGGCGCAGTTCTCGTCGCCGCCATTCCAGGATGACAGCTGCACCGAAGAGCCGTCCGGTCGCCAGACCATGCTGAATCCCCTGTCGCCCTGGGCGCTGACGGTGTATCCGTTCTGCTCGCTGCGGCGCACCGTGTCCACGGTATGGCCGTCGGGCAGGGGCAGCACTTGCGGAACGCCTTGGGTCCACAGCACGGGCACCCACCGGGTGCCCGTCCACGCACGGCCGGTCACCACGCCCTGCTGGTCCAGCGTGCTGGTCACGGCGTCGCTGGCCCCGGAGGGGTTCTGCAGCAATTGCAGCCGGTAGGTTTCGGCGGCAGCAAGCCGCGGCACCAGCGCGGCGGCCAAGGCCACTGCGGCCACGGAGAAGCGATGAATCACGAAGCGCATGAACACACCTTTCAGGGTGATGAGGCAAATGCGTAGCTTTCGACCTCACGCTGCGCGCGTCTATCCTCGTCCAGAGGACGAACAGGCAGGGTCGGCCCCCTAGAATCGGCGGCCCTGCCAACCCACACCGCCGCTCGGGCCACCTGCCCTGGCGTGCCGGCCACCGGCTCGCGGCCACACGCCGCAGCGCCGGCCCAGCCAAGCAACGATGACCCTTGCCCGCCTGATCCTGAACTTCGTGCGCCGCCATGCCGCGGCCTACGGCCTGGCCGGCGTGATGCTGGCCGGCATTGCCTTGTTGACGGTCTGGCTGCCGCGGCAGATCGGCCACCTGGTGGACGCACTGGTGTCACATCAACTGGCGGGCCCGGCGCTGTGGCGCGAGCTGGGCTGGCTGCTCGCGGCCGGCGTGGCGATCTACTTCCTGCGCGTGGGCTGGCGAATGCGCCTCTATGCCGCCGCCTACCGCATGGGCGTGGAACTGCGCGCGCAGCTGTACGGCAGGCTGGCCGACCAGGGCCCGCGCTTTTTCCAGACCCGCCGCACCGGCGACCTGATGGCGCTGGCCACCAATGACGTGGACGCCGTGGAAATGGCTTGCGGCGAAGCGCTGCTGGCCGGCTTCGACGGCACGCTGACGCTGGTGCTGGTCGTCGGCACCATGGCCGTGGGTGTGGACTGGCGGCTGGCCGCGGTGGCGCTGCTGCCCTTCCCGTTCATGGCCTGGGCCTTCTGGTGGATCTCGCGCGCCGTGCACGAGCGCTCGCGCCAGGCGCTGGACGCCTTTGGCGGTCTGAACGACCACGTGCAGGAAACCATTTCCGGCGTGCGCACGCTGCGTGCGCTGGGGCTGGAGGCGCGCAGCAGCGCGCGGTTTGCCGAGCTGGCCAGCCATGCCGCCGAGACCGGCTTCCAGGCCCAGCGCTGGGAGGCGCGCTACGAGCCCGCCGTCGGCATGGCGCTGGCCTGCGCGAGCGCGTTTTCGCTGGGCCTGGGCGGCTGGTTGGTGTGGCATGAAGAACTCAGCATTGGCCAGTTGACCAGCTTCGGGCTGTACCTCACGCAGTTGATCTGGCCGATGTTCGCCGCCGGCTGGGTGCTGTCGCTCTGGGAGCGCGGCAAGGCGGCCTGGGTGCGGCTGTCCAAGGTGCTGGACGAACCACTGGCCATCGACGACGACGGCAGCATCAGCCCGGTGCAGGCCGGCGAGATCGCGATCGAACAGCTGCGCTTTGCCTACCCAGGCGCGCCGGCCCCGGCGCTGGACGCGCTGAACCTGCGCATCACGACCGGGAGCACGCTGGGCCTGGTGGGGCCGACCGGCTCGGGCAAAAGCACGCTGATCAAGCTGCTGCTACGCCAGTGGATGCCGCAGGCCGGCAGCCTGCGCTGGGGCGGCGTGACGCTGGCCGACTACACACTGGACGCGCTGCGCGCCGGCATTGCCTGGGTGCCGCAGGAGCCCATCCTGTTCTCCGCCAGCGTGGCCGAGAACATTGCGCTCTCGCGGCCCGAAGCCACGCGCGAAGCCATCGAAGCCGCAGCCAAACTGGCGGCGGTGCACGACGATATCGTGCGCCTGCCGC
>NZ_VIDT01000171.1 GCF_006519715.1 Ideonella azotifigens | reverse complement strand
ACTGGGGCCTCGGGCCCGCTGCGCCGTCTTCAAGCGGCCACGCCATGGTCTTTTGAAGCCGCTGCTGGATCCTGGGCAGGGCCTCGGCCTGCGTGTCCAGCAGCAGCACGCCCATGCAGCCGCCCTCCAGCGGCTGCAGCAGATCGGAGCGTCGCAATTGCTGGCGCAGCCGCTCTTGCAGCGTGTGCATCCATTCCGCATGCTGCGCCGGCGCCATGAGCGTGTGCCGGCCCTCGGCCGCCTGCAGCGTCACCAGCAGCACGGCAGGGCAGGTGCCGTGGCGGCGGGCCTGGTTCAGGTGCCGGTGCACCAGCTGGACAAAACTCAGGCGATCCATGGTGTGGGGTCCGTGGCCATGCCGATCTTCAGCCTGGCGCTGCTGGAAGATGACCGGCAGGGTGGGTAGGTACTGGGTTTCAACGGCATACATGGCAGGGTCCTCAGGTGGCATTGGCATGGTGCGCGGCGTGCGTTCGGGCGTTGCCTTCGGGGGCGAGGGCCTGGCACGCAGGGCGGGGGTCTCGCATGGACCTCCCTGACCGTGGCTGCGTGACAGGCTCTCTCCTGCACAAACGCGATGGGCCGCGCGATCCCGACATCGCCAGCCAGAAAACTTTCGCCTGGCCTGCGATAGAGTGCGGGCACCAGCGGTGGCATGGCTGCCTGCTGTCGCCCGGTCGTTGTTCCTCGCCGATGGTTTTCATGACGCTTCCGCCCGCCGCCGACCCCACCGCTCCGCCGGATGGCGCTGACATCACCCGGTTGCTGCGCCAGGCCAGCGCGGGGGACGTCGCTGCGGCCGATGAAGTCGTCGCCCGCCTGTATGCCGACCTGCGCCGCATTGCCGGAAGCCGGCTGCGCCAGTCCGGCGACCTGACGCTGGACGCCACCGCGCTGGTGCACGAGAGCTACCTGCGGCTGCAGCGTGCGGGCGGGCTGGACTTCCCGGATCGCAAGCACTTCCTGGGTTATGCCGCCAGGGTCATGCACAGCATCGTGATCGACCAGGTGCGCGCCCGCCAGGCCGAGCGCCGCGGCGGTGCGCTGCAGCAGGTCACCTTCAACACCGGCATTGCCGACCTGGCACCCCAGCGCGACGACGAAGTGCTGCGTGTGCACGAGGCCCTGGCAGAGCTTGCCGCGATGGACGCCCGGCTGGCCCAGGTGGTCGAGATGCGCTACTTCGCCGGCCTCACCGAGCCCGAGATCGCTGAAACCCTGGGCGTGACCGAGCGCACCGTGCAGCGTGACTGGGCCAAGGCCAGGCTGTTCCTTTCGATGGCGATGAAGTGATGGGCTCGGCCGACGCTTCTGCCGTGCCGCCGCGCGAGATCGACAAGTCCCGCTGGCCGTTGCTCAGCCCGCTGCTGGACGAACTGCTGGACCTGCCTGCCGAGCAGCGCCAGGGCCGCCTGGACACCCTCGCGGCGCACGACCCCGAGCTGATGCAGGATCTGCGCGAGCTGCTGCGCCGGGAACAGGCACAGCACGCGGCCGACTTCCTCGCCACACCTGCGCCGCTGGGCCCCTTGCCTGGCAGCCAGCAGGCCGGCCAGCAGGTGGGTGTCTACACGCTGGAGCGGGTGCTGGGCCAGGGCGGCATGGGCAGTGTGTGGCTGGCCAGCCGCACCGATGGCCGCTACCAGGGCCAGGTGGCCATCAAGTTCCTCACCAGCGGTTTGCTGGGCCAGGGCGACGCGGGCCGCTTTGCACGCGAAGGGCAGATCCTGGCCCGACTCGCGCATCCGCACATTGCCCGGCTGATCGATGCCGGCGTCAGCCCCGATGGCCAGCAGCCCTACCTGGTGCTGGAGTACGTTGACGGCCGGCCCATCGACCAGCATTGCCGCGAGCATGCGCTGGACCTGCGCCAGCGCATCACGCTGTTCCTGGACGTGCTGGCCGCCGTGGCCCATGCCCAGCACCGCCTGATCCTGCACCGCGACCTCAAGCCCAGCAACATCCTGGTCACTGCCGCAGGCGAGGTCAAGCTGCTGGACTTCGGCATCGCCAAGCTGCTGGCCGGTGATGCCACACAGCCCATGCCCACGCCGGCCACCGAGCTCACACAGAGAGCCGGCAATGCCTACACCCCCCTGTATGCCGCGCCCGAGCAGGTGCAGGGCGGCGAAGTGACCACAGCCACCGATGTCTATGCCCTCGGCGTGCTGCTCTACCAGTTGCTCAGCGGCGCCCACCCCACCGAGCACCACACCGGCCAGCACGGCGACACGCCGCTGGAGCGCCTGCGCGCGCTGATCGAGGTCGAGCCCAAGCGGGTTTCTGAAGCGCTGCATGACCAGGCCGCTCGAACTGCGAAGGCGGGTGAGGCCGGCGAGCCGAATCCAGCCCAGGCCGCCCGGCAGGTTCGCGAACTGCGCGGCGACCTGGACACCATCGTCGCCAAGGCGCTGAAGAAGCTGCCGGCCGAGCGCTATGCCCATGCCGAAGCATTGGCCGACGACCTGCGCCGCTGGCTGCTCAACGAGCCCATCAGCGCCCGGCCGGACAGCCGCTTCTACCGCAGCGCCAAGTTCGTGCGCCGCCACCCCTGGGGCGTGGGCGCCAGCGCGCTGGCCACGCTGGGCCTGGCGACCGGCTTCGGCCTGGCCTTGTGGCAAACCCACGAAGCCCGCCACCAACGCGAACAAGCCGAGGGCCTGATCGAGTTCATGCTCGGCGACCTGCGCAAGAAACTGGAACCCGTCGGCCGCCTCGACGTGCTCGACGCCGTCGGCGAAAAAGCCCTGGCTTACTACGCCGACCAGCAACTCAGCCGGCTGGACCCCGATGCGTTGGGGCGTCGTGCCCGTGCCCTGCATCTGATGGGCGAGGTGGCGGACACCCAAGGCAAGCTGGCCGAGGCTGAGCGCATGTTTCGCGAGGCTGCGGACAGCACCGCGGAACTGCTGGCCCGCCATCCAAAAGACACCCAGCGCATCTTCGACCATGCGCAGAGCGTGTATTGGGTGGGATGGGTGGCAAGGCGGCGCGGTCAGTTGCCCGAGGCGGAGGCGCAGTTCGGGAGTTATCTGCAATTGGCTCGGCAGCTGACGCAGCTGGAACCAGGCAAGCTGGACTGGCGCTTGGAAGAGGCTTACGCCCACAACAATCTTGGCGTGCTGGCATTGGATAGCGGCCGGGTACGCGAAGCTTTGCAGACCTTTGTCGCTGCGCGGAAGGTTTGGCAAGGTATTGCTGGTGAGCAGGCTTCCCACAACTTCGATCTGGCCACTGCCTATGGCTGGGAGGCTGATGCGCAAGATGCGCTCGGCGACTATGCAAGTGCTCTGCAATCCCTGCAGTCAAAAATCGAGGCGCTGCGCCAGCAACCGGGGGCGGAAAAGGACCGGCGGCTGCAGTACCAGCTCGCCTTGGCTGAGACGGCGCGTGGAGACCTGTTTGTCAACCTAGGCAGGATTGATGAGGCACTGCACGGTCACGAAAGTGCCGCTTCCCAACTGGAAACGTTGATTGAACTTGAGCCGAACAATCTGCGGTGGGTTCAGGAGTGGTGCTTGGCGCGCGTCAAGCTCAATGATCTACGCCGGGTGCAGTCAGGCTCATTGATTGGGTTTTCCGACCCGATCTTGCTTGCGCGCATGACGCGTCTTTTGACATCGCAGAATCAACATGCGATCGCCCAATCTAAATGGGCCATCGCCCTGCGCGGCAGCTGGCTTCTCAGTCATCTTGGCCCTAAGGGGGCAGGTGAAACAGGCAGCCTGGAGAAGGAGGCCCGCGAATATTTGGCGACCGTCCAGCGCTTTGAGGATGCGGGTAATCGACTTAGCCGAGATCAAACGCGCGTCGTCGCCGAAGTTGAGCTGAGGTTAGGGGATCGCCTGGTCAACGACCCGGTGGCGGCTCAAGCCTTGTGGCAGCAAGCGAGCGATCAATTGAAAGTCGGAGCGGGCAGCGGCGATCACCATGCCGATGCTTTGCTGGCGCATGCGTTGTTGCGACTGGGCCAGGTTGAGCAGGCAGAAGTTTTGGCGAACGCGTTGGGAGACAGCTCATTTCGCCATCCGTTGTATTCTGAATTGCGCCAACGCTTGCAACACAAGTTGTAGCGCTTCATCAGCTACAGGCAACCAACCTGAGCTTCCAATCTTGCCCAATTCCACACCTCGCATGACTGCATCCATGGAACCCAGCCATCTCTATTTATTGACCGTTAGCGTGACCACAGCCACCGATGGCAGTGGCAGTGAACAAGGCAATGTCGAGCCGCACGATGCCGCGATTAAGAAGGACAACACTTTGATGGTCTACACGCTGACCACCGAGGGCTACGAGTTCTGTCCCGACGATCCCCTTCTGTTCGATACGCCCAGTGGCCAGTTCCCATACCAGCCTTGGCTGCTCAGCGCGACCGAACTGGCACTGTTTAACAAAGCAACCAAGAAGGGGGATCACCCTTACCACGTCTATGTGCGCAAAGTTGGCACTACTGACAGGCTGCCCATTGATCCGATGATCCAGAACGAAGGAAAGCCGTAAACGACGCCCCAGCCCGGGAAACCTCGGGTCTGGCTCGGGCTTGAGCGCCTTGTGCGGCGCTCCGCCCCTGCCTATCATTCACCGACCGCCCGGTTGGTGAATTGCGAACCGGGTGGTTCCCTCTCACTGGAGCCCCCCGATGTCCGAAGCCCTGGTTCTGGTGGCGCAGCAAGGCGCTGTGCGCACCCTGACGCTGAACCGCCCCGCTGCGCTGAACAGCTTCACTTCGGCGATGCATGTCGAGCTGCGCAATGCGCTGGACGCTGCTGCCGAAGACCGCAGCGTCCGGGCGCTGCTGCTCACTGGCGCTGGCCGCGGCTTTTGCGCCGGGCAGGATCTGAACGACAGCGGCATGGTGCCTGACGCCGACGGGCGGGTGGACGTCGGCGCTGTCATCGAGGCCAACTACAAGCCGCTGGCGCTGCGCCTGCGGGAGATGCCGGTGCCTGTGCTGGCCATGGTCAACGGCGTGGCGGCGGGCGCGGGTGCCAACCTGGCGCTGCTGTGCGACATGGTGATCGCCGGCCGTTCGGCCAGCTTCATCCAGGCCTTCTCGAAGATCGGCCTGCTGCCGGACTGCGGTGGCACCTGGCTGCTGCCGCGCCTGCTGGGCCGGCCGATGGCGCTGGGGCTGGCGATGACAGGCGACAAGCTGAGCGCCGAAGACGCGGTGCGCCTGGGCCTGATCTGGGAATGCGTGGACGACAAGTACCTGGCCGACACGGCCATGGCCATGGCCCAGCGCTTGGCCGCGATGCCGGTCAAGGCCCTGGTCGCCACGCGTCGTGCGCTGGACCAGGCCAGCCAGATGGACCTGGAACAGGCGCTGTCGCTGGAGGCGCGTGTGCAGCGCGATCTGGGCCACGCGCCTGACTTCGCCGAGGGTGTGGAGGCCTTCCGCCAGAAGCGCGTGCCGGCTTTCAGGGACCGCTGAAACCCGATGCAGTCGACGGACGACGACCAGGCCCGCGCCCAGCGCGTTGCCGAAGCGGTGCGGGACGCCATGTGGGCCGGCGACCGGGCCTCCAAGGCACTGGGCATGCAACTGCTGTCCATCGCGCCCGGCCGGGCAGTGATGCAGATGACCGTGCGTGCCGACATGCTCAACGGCCACGCCATCTGCCACGGCGGGCTGGTCACCACGCTGGCCGATTCGGCCTTCGCCTTCGCTTGCAACGCCCACAACGAAGTGACCGTGGCCTCCGGCTTCAACGTCGACCTGATCGCACCCGGCCGCGAGGGTGACCTGCTGACAGCCCGCGCGGTGGAGCTGAGCAAGTCCGGCCGCACCGGGCTGTATGACGTCGAGGTGCGCAACCAGCGCGACGAGCGCATCGCGGTCTTCCGTGGCCGCTCGTACACGATGAAGGGCAAGCCCGTGGTCGAGCTGCCGCCGGGTGACCCGGCGGCTGGCTGACCGGCGCATGGCCCGGCCTCGCTCCTCCGGCTATGACGGCCAGCGCGAGCTGATCCTGCAGCGAGCGGCGGCCTTGTTTGCCGCGCAGGGCTACGTGGCCACCTCGATGAACCAGGTCGCCGCGGCCTGCGGCATGTCCAAGGCCGCGCTGTATCACTACGTGCGTGACAAGAACGAGCTGCTGGCCCATGTGGCCGAGGGCCATGTGCGGCGGCTGGCGGCAGTGGTCCAGCAGGTGCTGGACGAAGGTCTGGCGCCCGAGCCCCGGCTGCGCGAGCTGATCGTGCGCTTCGTGCGCGAATACGCCAGCGCGCAGAACGAGCACCGCGTTTTGACCGAGGACGTGCACCTGCTGGAGACGGCCCGGCGCGAGCAGGTGCTGGGCGTGCAGCGCAGCGTGGTCGCGGCCTTTGCCGAGACGGTCGCCGAGGTGCGGCCGGCGCTGGCCGAGGCCGGGCTGCACCGGCCGTTGACGATGCTGCTGTTCGGCATGATCAACTGGCTGTTCACCTGGTTCCGGCCGGGCGAGCCGCTGACCCACGAACAGATGGCGCCGATGGTGGCCGACCTGTTCTTCGGTGGGCTGGCTGCCGTGCGCGCTGCAGGCGCGGCTGCTCCGCCAGCCACCGTTCCCGCGATCTGAAAAATCACCACAACGGAGACAAGCAAAGTGAACCTTTCTTCCCTGAACAAGCTGCCGCAAGCCCTGGCAGCCGCCGCACTGCTGGCGCTGGCCGGCCCGGCGCTGGCCGACATCAATGTCGGCGTGACCGTCTCGGCCACCGGCCCGGCCGCTTCGCTGGGCATTCCCGAGAAGAACACCGTGACCCTGATGCCGACGACCATCGCCGGCCAGAAGGTCAACTACATCGTGCTGGACGATGCTTCGGACACCACCAAGGCCGTGGCCAACACCCGCCGCCTGATCACCGAGGACAAGGTCGACATCGTGCTCGGCTCGACCACCACGCCGAACTCGCTGGCGATGATCGACGTGGTCGCCGAAGCCCAGGTGCCGATGATCTCGATGGCCGCCTCGGCCCGCATCGTCGAGCCGCAGGACGCCAAGAAGCGCTGGGTCTTCAAGACGCCGCAGAACGACATCATGATGTCGCTGGCCATTGCCAGCCACATGGCCGACCATGGCATCAAGACGGTGGCCTTCATCGGCTTTGCCGATGCCTACGGCGAGGGCTGGTACCAGGAGTTCGGCAAGGCCGCCGGCCTGAAGGGCCTGCAGGTGGTGGCCAACGAGCGCTATAACCGCACCGACACGTCGGTCACCGCGCAGGTGCTGAAGCTGGTCGGCGCGCACGCAGACGCAGTGCTGATCGCCGGTTCCGGCACGCCGGCCGCGCTGCCGCAGGCGGGGCTGGTCGAGCGCGGCTACACCGGCAAGGTCTACCAGACCCATGGCGTGGCCAATAACGACTTCCTGCGCGTGGGCGGCAAGAACGTCGAAGGCACTTTCCTGCCGTCCGGCCCGGTGCTGGTGGCCGACCAACTGCCAGCCAATCACCCCGCCCGCAAGAGTGCGCTGGAGTATGTTGCCAAATACGAAGCCGCCTTCGGCAAGGGCTCGGTCTCGACCTTTGGCGCGCACGCCTGGGACGCCGGCCTGCTGATGAGCGCGGCGGTGCCGGTTGCCCTGAAGAAGGGGCAGCCCGGCACGCCGGCCTTCCGCGCCGCGCTGCGCGACGCGCTGGAGCAGGTCAAGGAGCTGGCCGGCGCGCACGGCATCTTCAACATGTCCCCCGCCGACCACCTGGGCCTGGACCAGCGGGCCCGGGTGTTGGTCAAGATCGACAAGGGTGCCTGGAAATATCAGCCCTGAGCGGCAGTCGACCCTGGGGCGCGCATGAGGAAACGCCGGGCCGGGCGCAGCACGGTCCTTGGGGGCGCACAACCTGTAAGGGTTTGCGGGTGACGTAGAGGGGGTTGACTGGAGTAGCCTAGGGCCATCGGGGCCGATGGCGGTGCGCATGGTGCATGCCGCTTGGGAGGCGGCCTCGGCCACGGGATGACGGCTTGTGAAAACACTTGGCTCGACGTCCAACCTTGAGCAGGCACGCGTCCTCATTGTTGATGACGTGCCGGAAAACCTCACGGTGCTCGGCGAGGTGCTGCAAGGTGCGGGTTGCATCGTGCAGGTCGCCAACAGCGGCCCGGCTGCGCTGCGGCTGGCGACCCAGGCGCCCACGCCCGAGCTGATCCTGCTCGACGTGATGATGCCTGGCATGGACGGCTACGAAGTGCTGCGCCGGCTGCGCGCCGAGCCGCGCAGCCACGACATCCCGGTGATGTTCCTGACCGCGCTGGACGACCCCCGCGACGAAGAGCATGGCCTGAGCCTCGGGGCGGTGGACTACCTGGCCAAGCCCATCCAGCCTGCCGTCGTGCTGGCCCGGGTGCGCAGCCAGATCGACGCGCGCCGGCTGCGCGAATGGCTGCGCGACCAGAACGCCGCGCTGGAAGCCGAAGTGGCCCGCCGCATGGCCGAGAACGACGCGATCCAGCAGGTGACGATCCGCGCGCTGGCCCACCTGGCCGAGACCCGCGACCCGGAAACCGGCAACCACATCCTGCGCACCCAGGCCTACATGCAGCTGCTGGCGCGCGCCTTGCGCCACCACCCGCGCTTCGCCGCCACGCTGAACGAACACACCATCGAGCTGCTGACCCGCTCGGCACCGCTGCACGACATCGGCAAGGTCGGCATCCCCGACCACATCCTGCTCAAGCCCGGCCGCTTGACGGCCGACGAGTGGGAGCCGATGAAGACCCATGCCGCGCTCGGCGCCGCAGCCATCGAACAGGCCGAGCGCGACATCGACCGGCCGGTCGAATTCCTCTCGCTGGCCAAGCAGATCGCCCGCTCGCACCACGAGCGCTGGGACGGCAGTGGCTACCCCGACGGCCTGGCGGGCGAGTCCATTCCCATCGCCGCCCGCCTGATGGCCGTGGCCGACGTCTTCGACGCGCTGATCTCGCCGCGCGTCTACAAGCGGGCGATGAGCTTCGACGAAGCCAGGCGCATGATCAACGATGGCCGCGGCAGCCATTTCGACCCGGCGGTGGTCGACGTCTTCGAAGACGAGTTCGAACGCTTCGTCGACATTGCCAACCGGCACCGTGACAAGCCGCCGGCCGTCGCGCCGCGCGTGC
>NZ_VIDT01000170.1 GCF_006519715.1 Ideonella azotifigens | reverse complement strand
TGAAGCAGCGCAGCACCGTGCCGGCGGGGAAGGACTCGCGCGGCAGCGGCAGCACCGCCACGTCGATCTCGCCGCCGCCGTCGCTGGCCTGGCGCCACAGGCTGAAGCCCTCGTGGTAGGTGAACAGCGACAGCACCTGCATCGCGCGCAGGTCCACCTCGTCGGTGTGCAGCTCGATCTCGATGCGGTTCGGGTGATGCTTGCTGGCCGCGTCGATGAACACATGCCGGCTGGTCACCAGGAACAGCTGATCCTCGCGCTCGAAGAAAAAACCGGTCGCACCGGTCAGCACCCGGTCGCCGTCGTAGGTGGTGATGCGCGTGGTGCTGAGCAACAAAGGTTCGGTCATCGGCATTTCTCCCGTCTGGGCCGATGATGGCATGGGCCGTGCCCGGTCGCCGTACAGTCGGCGTATGTGTGCCAGCGCACGGACGGCGGCACCGCCGCGGGCAATGCTGCCCTGCGGGGCAAGCAGCGGGTTGCCCGCATACACAAGACATCTCAACGGAGACGCGATGAGCACAGAGGCCTTTTTCCACCTTCCTTCCGGTACGGTGCGCTTCTGGGTGCAGGTGCAGGACACCGAGGTCGGCGCCAGCATCGGCAAGGAAGTGCTGCACTACCGCTACCAGTCCGCCAGCCTGGACGACGACCCGCTGGCCACCTACCTGGCCCATGCCGCCGAGCTGCATGCGGCGGTGCAAAAACGCGTGGCCGGCGGCTCGGTCGAGCCGGTGATGCTGCGCGACGGCGACGTGAGGCGCTGAACCGCGGCCGCGACGCGGCTTTTGATGATTCTTGAACATTCCGCTGAAGGCGCGTGCACGGTCTGGCGTCAAATCAAGGCCAGCGTCTTGTCCAACCTTGATACCGCCATGTGCCTGCCGGCTCCCGTCCATTTCCGTCACGGCAACGACGATCGCGTGTCACGCCATTGCGAGCCGTAAGTGCGCGGCTTTCTGCTTGAGGACGATCCGCAGCACGCGGCCCATTTGATCGATTGCCTGGCTGCCACCGGCATCGAGATTTCGCACTTCTCGACCGCCAGCGCGTTCTTCAAGGGACTGGCCGAGGCCACGCCGCAGATGATCGTGCTGGACTGGTGGCTGCCGGACCTCAACGGCTTCGAGGTGCTGCGCAAGGTGCGGGAACACTTCGGCCTGCGCATTCCCATCGTGATGCTGACCTCGGTCGACAGCGAGGATCTCATCGTCTCCGCGCTCGAGGCGGGTGCCGACGACTTCCTTACCAAGCCGGTGGCACGCCCCATTCTTCGCGCGCGGCTGCAGGCCCTTGCGCGACGCATCACACAGGTGCCTGTGGCCTACCGGGGACGCTTGACCTTCGGATCGTTCTGCCTCGACTATGCGGGTCAGAGCGTGGTGGATGTCGATGCGCCCGAAGAGCGATTCGTCCTGACGCCACGTGAGTTCGACCTGATCTGGCTGCTGATGAACAACCCGGACCGCTTCATCCCGCGTGCTGAGCTGCTCGCCGCGGTTTGGGGCAAGGCCAGCGAGGTCGCCACCCACACCCTGGCCCAACATGTGCATGCGGTTCGCAAGAAGCTGGGGCTGGCGCGGCGCGGGATTCGGCTCGTCGCCGTCTACGGTTCCGGATACCGCCTCGAACTGCCCGCTGGCTGAGCGCCTGGGGCTCGCCTCCCGGTGTTGCCCTCCACCCATGTCCTCGTGAACGGCCCTCGTGAACGCGATTCCCTCCCCGGACGATGAGCCGTCGTCGCTGACACCGCCGGCCACCGATGCCGTGGCGCCGGTGGCCACCGATGAGCTGGTGGCCGCTTGGCAGGCGCGTCTGCAGGCATCGACCGGTGAGGCACGCGCCCGTTTGCTGGTCACGCTTGCATGGCACCTGCGCCAGCGCGATCCTGCGCAGGCTCGGCGTATGGCAGGCGAAGCGCTTTCCCTCGTGAGCATCGCCTCCTCGGAAGCGCCCTCGCTGCTGGGCCGGCTGCAGCTGGTTTTCGGCGAGCAGGCGCTGTTCGCTGCGGCGTTCGAGCCGGCGCGCACGCACGCATTGGCGGCCCGCGATCTGTTTGCCAGCGCTGGTGACATGGCCGGCACCGCGGACATGCACGGCTTGCTGGCTTCGCTGGAGGCCGACCTGGGCCACCACGACAAGCGCGACGCTGCGCTGAACCAGGCGCGTGCCGCGGCGCTGGCAGCCGCTGACCCGCTGCGCCTTGCGATCATCGATGCCGCGATGGCCTACAACGCCGCGGTGGCGGACAACGGGCATGCGGCGAGCGATTGGGCTGCCGCCATCGACCCGCAGTTGACCAGCCGGCGCAGCGTCGTGCTGGTGGCTTGCACCAACGACCTGCGCGCGGTGATGGCATTTCAACGCGGTGAATACGGCCTGGCCATCACCTGGCTGCGCGACCAGCTGGAAGCGGCCCGCGTGTGCGGCATGGTGCGCAAGCAGATCACGACCGCGGCCAACCTGAGCATGGCGTTCTCCATGTTCAACGACCACGGGACAGCTCTGGAGTGGGCCCAGGAGGCGCTGGGCATGGCCAAGGCCTGCGGATGGCCGGTCCTGGTGGGCACTGCGCTGCTGCAGACGGCGCAGGTCCTGGACACCCTGGACAAGCGCTCGACGGCCCAGGCCATGCTGGATGAGTCGCTGGCCGTCCTGAAGCAACTGCCTGGCGCTTATCTGCACCTGGAAGCACTCTCCTTCCAGGGGCGCCTCGCGCTGGCGCGGGGCGACGCGATGGCCGCGCTGCAATGGAGCGACGAACTGGAGCGCCTGTCGCAGAAGCACTATCGCGAGAATTTCCTGTTCGCCGTGTGCCTCGGCCGCGCCCGGGCGTTCATGCTGATGGGGCGGGCACCGGAAGCGGAGCAAGGCGCGCTGGCGGCACTCGAAAGTGCGCAAGCCATGCAATGGCCGCACGCGCAGATCGATGCGCTCGAATTGCTGGCGGGCCTGCACGATCGCTTTGAATTGAGCCCGCCGGTGCCGCTGGCGGCCACGACCGCGCCGCTGCACTACCTGGGACAGGCGCTGGCCGTCGCCGTGGCGATGCCCGACTTCCGGGTGCCCTACCGCCTCTTCGAGCAGTTGGCCGAGCAGCATGCCAAGGTGGGTGAACATGCCTCGGCCTATGCGCGCTCGCTCGACGCGGCAGCCGCCCGGGAGGCGACGCACAGCCGGGAGGTGCGCCATCTCGCCATGGCGGCGCAGTTGCGTCACGAGGCTGAATCGGCCCGGGCCGAACGGGATCATCAACGCCGCATCGCCGACATCGAGGCGGAGCGGGCCCGCTCGCTGCAACAGGCCTTGTCCGAACTGAGCGCCGCTCAGGACGAGCTGATGCAGCGCAATGCAGAGCAGGCGCGGCTGCACGCCGAGCGCGAGGAGACACTGGCCTTCCTGGCCCATGACCTTCGTGCCCCGTTGGTGGCGCTGGGTCCGGCGCTGCAGAGCGTGACGCCGAAGTCCGCAGCGCAACGCGCGGAGCGCCTCGCCGAGCGCGCCCTGGCGATGACGGACCGCTTCCTGGCCGTCGCCCGCCTCAGTCGCCTGCCGATCGCCGACCGGGTGCCGCTGGACCTCGCGTCGCTCGTGGATGCCGCCTGCGAGACCTTCGAGCGCCGTGCGATCGATGAAGGCCGGCGGCTGGAGCTGGACCTGGTTTTCGGCATTGCCATCGTGGGACATCGCGAGACCCTGATGCGTGCGTTCTGCAACCTCGTTGACAACGCACTGAAGTTTTCGCGCGACGGCGGGCGGGTGGACGTCTCGGTGGTCTTCAGCGAGCACCAGGCCGCGATGGTGGTGACCGACGATGGGCCTGGCATGCCCGCTGCCGCACAGCAGGTGCTGCTTCGCACCGGCGGCGAGCGCTCGGTCTTCTCCGGTGGCCGGCTGGGCCTGGCGATCGTCGCGGAGGTGGCCAAGGTGCACGAAGCCCGCGTCGCTGTCGACACCGGGCCGCATGGCACGCGCATCGCGTTCTGGCTGCCGCGCGTCGCGGCCTGAGCCAATTATCAGCAACTATCAAGTTCAGGCGCGCCCTGTCATCGCCTGGGCATCCGAAGGGTTCCGCAAGCAGTGCCGGCTGACTACATTGGGGCATCCCCTGAGGAAACGCCGGGCCGTCCCAAGTTTCCTCAACCCCCACGGGGGCGGGCTGGGCGCAGCCCAGCCCTGGGGGCACCCTTAACCCGCATTGGAAAGTCCCATGTTCGATCGAGAAGTTGTGTTGTCCTCGGCAAGGCCTGGTGGCCATCGGAAGACCTTCGGCGCGCTGGTCGCCAGCGTGGCCTTCATGGCCGGCGCGTTGGTGCTGCCTGCCGTCCATGCCGGCGAGAACGGCCCGAAATTCGAGGTGCTCTACACCTTCACCGGCGGCAATGACGGCGCCTGGCCTGCCGGCAACCTCGTCGCCGACAAGAAGGGCAATCTCTACGGCACCACCTCCGCCGGCGGCCCCAATGGTGCGGGCACGATCTACAAGCTGGCGCCGGATGGCACCCAGACGGTGATCCACGCCTTCAACGGCGTGGATGGCAACCTCGCGATGTCCGGCCTGCTGAAGGGCTCGGACGGCAACTTCTACGGCGTGACCGAGGTTGGCGGCCGCAACGGCGCGGGCAATGTGTACAAGGTGACGCCAAAAGGCGAGCTGACCTCGATCTATGAGTTCGGGGCCAGCAATGTCGACGGGTACACGCCCGCCAGCGATCTCATCTGGGGCCAGGGCGGCGAGCTGCTGGGCACGACGGTCAACGGCGGCGCCAACGGCCTCGGCACTGTCTTCAAGGTCACCCTGGACGGCAAGCTCACCATCCTGCACAGCTTCACCGGCGCCGATGGCAAATATCCCGCCGCCAGCCTGGTGATGGATGCGGCCGGCAACCTCTACGGCACCACGTCGAACACCGCCACCGGCAGTTCGGGCACGATTTTCAAGATCGATGCCAGCGGCGCCTTCACCACGCTCAAGACCTTCGACCATGCCTCCGGCTTCTTCTCGCATGTCCCGCTGACACTGGACGCGGACGGCAACCTCTACGGCGCCACCGGCGCGGGCGGCGCGACGGGCAACGGCACGATCTTCAAGCTGACCCCGGGCGGCACCTTCAGCGTGCTCTATGACTTTACTGGCGGTGCCGATGGCTCGGAGCCGGAAGCGGGGCTGATGCTCGATGGCAAGGGCAACCTGCTGGGCACCACCAACTGGGGCGGTTACCAGTACAACGGCACGGTTTTCAAGCTCTCGCCTGATGGCAAGCTGAAGACGCTTCACTCGTTCGACGGCACCACCGGCAGCTACTCGCGGGCCGCCCTGCTGCGCGACAAGGCCACGGACGTGCACTGGTTCTACGGCACCACGTATGCCGGTGGGTCGGGCAGCGGCGTCGTCTACCGCGTCACGAAGTGAACGGGCCGGCGTGACCCGCCGTCAACGCAGCGGCCGCATCGCTGCGCGGGCGCGCGCTCCCCGCCGCCCAAAGTGAAAAAGGCCGCACCCGTTGCCGGGTGCGGCCTTTGCGTGCCGGTCAGGCCTGCATCACGAGCGGTTCACGGCCGTCCATGCCGCCTTGACGGCTTCGGTCTCCGGCGAGGTTTCGCCGAACAGGTCGGTCGCGGCGCTGATGGTGGCGGCGCGGGCGGCGGCGTAGTCGGTGCTGCTGGTCATGTAGACGGTCAGCGCGCGGTACCAGATCTTGGCGGCCTTCTTGCGGCCGACGCCGGTCAGCGTGGCCGAGCCAGTCGCGGTCTTGGTGTCGCCCGAAACGCAGGTCTTGGACGGCGAGCCGGCGGTGGTGCCTTCGGCGAGCAGGAAGTAGAAGTGGTTGGCCACGCCGGACGAGTAGTGCACGTCCAGGTTGCCGACGCCGCTGTACCAGCAGTCGGCCGAGCCGCCATCCTTGCTGGGCTGCTGCATGTAGCGCAGGGCCTCGCCGCTGCCGGCCGGGTAGAGCTCTTCACCGATCAGGTAGTCGCCCACGTCGTTTTCGTTCTTGGCAAAGAACTCGACCATGCTGCCCATGATGTCCGAGGTGCCCTCGTTGAGGCCGCCGGACTCGCCGGAGTAGATCAGCGCGGCGGTGCGCGAGGTCACGCCGTGGGTCATCTCATGGCCGGCCACGTCCAGCGAAACCAGCGGCGTGAAGCTGTTGCCGTCGCCGTAGGTCATGCAGAAGCAGTCGTCGCTCCAGAAGGCGTTGTCGTAGTTGCGGCCGTAGTGCACGCGGGAGTAGGCGCCCTGGCCGTCGTCGGCAATGCCGTTGCGGCCGAAGGTCTTCTGGTAGTAGTCCCAGGTCATGTTCTGGCCATAGGCCGCGTCGGCGGCCACGGTCTCGTTGCTGGTCTCGGTGTTGTCGCCCCAGATCTTGTCGGTGCCGGTGAAGACGGTGCCGGTGCCGAACTGGCGGCTCTTCATGTCCACCACGTAGTGGCCACCGCGGTTCAGGTCCTTCAGCGTGTAGGTGGTGTCGGTCAGGTCCGAGTGCAGCGGCACGTTGCCGGAATACAGGGTCTTGCCCTTGCCCTTGATGTCGGCCGTCTCGATCTCGTCCCACTGGTCGAGCAGGGTGTTGCCGGTGGCGCTGATGATCAGGTGGGCCTGGCTGGGCGTGCCGTCAGGCTGCACGCCGTCCACGCGCACGTCCCAGGCCAGCTGGGCTTGGGCGCCGCGGGCGTAGATCACCAGTTCCTTGTGCTTCACGCTGCCGGCGGAAGCCAGCGAGGTGGTGGCGGCGAGCGCGGTCCTGGCGGCCAGGGCGGCCTCCACCTTGGGTGTCAGGTCGAGCTGGATCATGGCCTTCTGGGTCAGGCTGAGGCCTTGCAGGCTGCCGTCGGCGCGGCTGTGCACCACCAGGTCGCCACCAATCACGCGCAGCCCGTTGTGGGTGCGGGCAAAGCGCACGTGCTCGCTGCCGTCGGCATCGACGACCAGGTCGCGCACCGAATAGGCATCCGCACCCGAACCGTGGGCCGAGGCCAGGGCCTGGCCGCCCAGGTGGGCCAGCGCGCGTTGCACGGCGGGGTGATCGGCGGCGGGTTGTGCCGCCAGGGCCGACTGGCCCATGCAGAGGGCGATCGCGGCAGCGGCAATCAGGCGCAGGGAAGTGTTTTGCATGTGGGAAAGGATTCTGAGTTTCAACAAGGGAACGATGAGCGAGGGCCCCGGCTCGCCGGGCTCGCGGAAGCAAATGCCCGGCAGTGACGTCAGGGTTGCAGCTTGCCGATGCCACTTTGCAAGATCTGGACCGGCAGCGTGCTGCGCGACTGCAGAGCCACCTGCAGCTTGGCGCGGCTGTTGAACACCATGTCCGCCGTCACCACGTCGGGCAGGCCGTCCTGGTTCAGGTCGACTGCCGCGACGGCATGCGGCTCATCGGTGCCGGTCACCATGTTGGCCTGGAGGAAACTGGGGTTGTCGCTGCCGGCTGTGCTGCGGTTCAGCAGGACACCGATGGCGCCAGTGGGGGTGTTGCCCACACCCAGGTAGCTGACCAGCACGTCGGGGCGGCCGTCCAGGTCCATGTCGGCGGTGGCCATGCCGAAGGGCACGCCGCCAATCTGCCGCACGTTGGGGACGAAGACGGGGGTGGTGGCGCCGGCGGGGGTGCGGTTGACCAGCAGGGCCCAGGTGGCGCCGAAGCCGTTTTCGCCATTCATCGTGATGACGTCCGTCTTGCCGTCGCCGTCGATGTCCAGCGTGATCATGTCCGTCGCGCCCTCGAAGGTGTCGAAGGTGGTGGCCGGGGCAAAGCTGATTTTCGATGAACCGGCCGGCGTGGTGTTGAGCAAGATGGCAACGTTGGCGCCGTTGCTGTTGCCCAGCGCGATGTCGGGCTTGCCGTCGCCGTTGAAGTCGCCCGTCACCACGGTCTGCGGCGACGAGAAGCTGCTGGTGGCGCTGGCTGCGAAGCCGATCGGGGCCTCCAGCGCCACGGTGGTCTCGCCGCGCTTGGTCAGGTTGCGGAAGACGATGGCGCGGTTGGTGTCGGCCGCCGAGGGCGAGCCGAAGCCGGCGCCGACGATGTCGATCTTGCCGTCGCCGTCGAAGTCGGCGCAGGCCATCTGGTTCATGTAGCCCCAGGGCAGCGAGGCCACGTCGGTGCGCACGAAGCTCAGCGCGCCAGGCTGCGAGCTGTTCATCTGCACCGTGAACTGGTTGATGCCGGCACCGGCGGCCACCAGGTCCGGCTTGCCATCGCCGTTGAGGTCGCAGGCGGCCGGCTTGTTCGGCGCCGAGATCATGCCCAGCGCCAGGGGAGCGGCCAGCACCGGCGTGCCGGTCGCGCCGGCGGCGGTCTTGTTCAGCAGCACGTCCAGCGTGCCGGCGTCCTGGTTGGCCAGCACCAGTTCGGGCATGCCGTCGCCGTCCAGGTCGGCACTGGCCATGCCCCAGATGAACTGGCCGATGGCGGCCGCGGGGGTGGTGGTCGCCAGCGCCAGCGTGTCCAGGCTGCCGGCGGTCTCGATGGCCTTGTCCAGCTGCAGCGTGAACTTGCCCAGCTTGCGGTGCTTGGCGTTCTTGCCCAGCACCTGCACCGGCACCGTGACGCTGGTGGCGCCGGCCGGAATGGTGACGATGCCGCTGGTGGGCCAGTAGTCCTTGCCGGCCTTGGCCGAGCCGTCCACGGTCTGGTAATGCACGCTGACGGCATTCGTGGTGTCGCCCTGGCGCACGATCTTCATCGGCAGCACGGTGGGCTGGTCACCCAGCGTGACGGCGCCATTCTTGCCGTTCAGGGCGGTGGACTGGGCATGGGCCGAGTCGCCCAGGGCGAACACGGCCAGCGCGGCGACCAGCAACTGGACGGAGGGCAGAAGGCGGAAACAGGCAACGACGGCGGGCACGGGCAAACTCCTAGCGGACTGGCTTCTGGGATGTGGGGGATGCCCGGGCGGGTGGCCCGGGCCCCACCATGTGGTGGTAGTGCGGCAGTGGGTGATCTGCAGCCCTGGCGCAAAGATAGGCGGCGGCGCCAGGCAAGTCCTGCCCAATTGATGACCAAACCATGACTGCGGGGGTAGTCCCCGCGCAGTGGCTTAGAGCAGCGTCAGCAGGCGGGGTGCGCGGGGCGGCGCGAGCGCGTCCTCGGCGGCCGCATAGAAAGGGCTC
>NZ_VIDT01000017.1 GCF_006519715.1 Ideonella azotifigens | reverse complement strand
CACCGGCTTGCCGTCTGGCGAGGCCGTCACCAGCTCGAAGCGCGGCAGCTGCAGCGGACGGGATCGACCGTCGACAAGCGGCGCTTCGCCGGCTGCCAGTCGGTCGGCCATGCGGTTCGCGGTGGTCAGCACCTCATAAGGCCCGGCGAAGTCCAGCAGCTCGACCTCGTCGAACATCAGCAGCAACACGCGAATCATGACTGCCCCTCGGCCGTCGAATACGTCGGCCGATCCCCCGAGGGGATGCGGGCCGGCTTGGGAGCGGCCCGGCGCTCGGCCCGCGTGCTGCAGGTTGGCGTGGGCAGTCTCATGCAGCCCTCGCTTCTGCGTTGCGTGCTGCCTGGGCGGCGCGGGCCAGGGCCTGGTCCACGCTGCAGATCGTCGCGAAGCGGCCGGCCAGGACGGTCTCGGTGCGCTCGTAGATTGCCGCGGCGCTCAGCACGGTGCCAGCGGGGGTTTGCATGTCGAAGGTCAGCGTGGCCTCGGTCACGTAGTCCACTTCCCAGCCTTCGTCGCTGGCGTGGCGCGTCGTGGTCTCGCAGCACTGCTCGGTGCGGATGCCGGCAACGATCAACCGGCCAATGCCTTGCGCGCGCAGCCAGTCGCCCAGCCCGGTGCCGACCAGTGCGCTGTGGCGGTGCTTGTCCACGCGCAGTGCCGGGGTGTAGGCGGGCAGGCCGTCCAGCGGGCGCACCAGGCCACTGGCGTGCGCGAAGGGGTTGTCGGGGCCCTCCGGGCCGTCGCTGTGGAAGACCTGCACCACCGGGATGCCCTGGGCCTGGCAGCCGGCCAGCAGGCGGCGGGTGGCGTCCAGGTAGGCCGGCAGTTCACGATCCTGCCAGTAGGGCCGTGCGGGGAACGAGGCCTGCACGTCGATGAGCAGCAGGGCGGTTCGGGTGGTGTCAAAAGAGGACATGGGATATTTCTCCGTGGGAAGCGTACATCCGAATATTCCATTCGTCATGGAAGGCAACCAAGGCCGCCGCTGGACCTGTTGCGGTCATTTCAGGACTTCAGATGGCACCCGGTTTGTTCTTCGAGCCGCATTGCCGGCCTGCTGGGAGCTGTCGGCAGCCTGTCTGTGACGAACTGACCGGCGGAACACGGCCTGATCTGCGCTTTGGTGCCGGCGAGCCCGCCGATAGTCAAGGTCTGGCACGTCTTGGCATTGCCCGCCGGGCGGTGAGGCTGTGCCACGTTGGGAGTCCAAGATGAATCTCTCCTCGATCGGCACTGGCGCTGCAGCGCAAGCCCTTTCTGCCGCCGGCGTGTCCGGCAAGACCGCCATGAGTTTCCACGAGCTCGGCAAGTCGCTGCGCAAGGGCGACATCGAAGGCGCCAAGCAGGCCTATGCCGACATCCTGAAGAACCCGCCCGAAGGCGCCACCTGGGACCCGAACAGCGCGTTTGCGCAGTTGGGCAAGGACCTGGCCAAAGGCGACATCGACGGCGCCAAGGCCATCGCGGCCGATGCGATCAAGTCGGCTCGCGAGCAGCGCGGCCATGGCTCGACCACCGGCGGCCCGATCGTGAACCAGGACCCGACGCCGCCGGACGCCGAATCGATGGCCGTCAGCGGCAGCATTTCGTTGACTGCCTGAGGTCCACCGGCTTGGTCAAGCTGGTCAGCGGGCGGCCAGCGCCCGCTTGGCCAGGTTGACCCACAGCGCTGCGCCCTTGGGGATCAGTGCGTCATTGAAGTCGTAATTCGGGTTGTGCAGCGTGCACGGCCCGAGGCTCAGGTCGTGGCCGGCGTAGCCGCGCCGGTGCTCGCCTTCGCCATTGCCGATCATGAAATACGCGCCCGGCTTTTCCATCAGGAAAAAGCTGAAGTCTTCCGCGCCCATGGTCGGGTCGAAGTCCAGCGTGTTTTCGGCCCCCACCGTCTCGCGCATGGCTTCGCGCAGCTGCGCCACCTCGGCCGTGTGGTTGATGGTCGGCGGGTAGTTGCGGTGGAATTCGAACGCAGCCTTCGCACCGAAGGCTGCGGCGGTGTGCTCGCTGATCTCGCGCATGCGCTGCTCGATCATGTCCAGCACGCCGACGGTGAACGTCCGCACCGTGCCCTGGATCTCGCAGGTGTCCGGCACCACGTTGGTGGCCTCGCCGGTGTGGATCATCGTCACCGAAATCACCGCCGCATCGGTCGGCTTCTTGTTGCGCGTCACGATGGTCTGGAAGGCCTGCACCATCTGGCAGGCGACCGGTACTGGGTCGATGCCGTTGTGAGGCAGCGCCGCGTGCGAGCCCTTGCCGGTGATGACGATCTTGAACTCGTTGCTGGAGGCCATGATGGGCCCGTCGCAGACCGAGAAGCTGCCCTCGGGCAGGCCCGGCCAGTTGTGCATGCCGTAGATCGCATCCATCGGGAAGCGCTCGAACAGTCCGTCCTTGATCATTTCGCGCGCACCGCCGCCGCCTTCTTCCGCTGGCTGGAAGACCAGGTAGACGGTGCCGTCGAAGTCGCGGTTGCGGGCCAGGTGCTTGGCCGCGGCCAGCAGCATCGCGGTGTGGCCGTCGTGGCCGCAAGCGTGCATCTTGCCGGCGTGCCTGCTGGCATGCGCGAAGGTGTTGTGCTCGGTCATCGGCAGCGCGTCCATGTCGGCGCGCAGGCCGACGGCGCGTTCGCTGCTGCCGTTTTTCAGGATGCCGACGACACCGGTCTTGCCCAGGCCGCGGTGAATGGGAATGCCCCAGGCGGTCAGATTGCGCGCCACCAGGTCGGAAGTGCGTTCCTCGTGGAAGCACAGCTCCGGGTGCGCATGGATGTCGCGTCGCAGCGCGGTGAATTCGTCTGCATCTCGCAGCAGGTCGGAGATCAGGGGCATGGCGCGTTCCGCTGTCAGGGTTCACGCGATGTTAGCCCTGTGACGCATACCCGACTTGCCGTGGCGGGCGACGGATGCGTTGGCGCTGCGGGGCCGGCGCCGGGCCGCCCCAAGCGGCCCCGCCAACCCGCGAGGCCGGGTGCCCATCTCATCTATCTTCTGACGGCCCCGTTCTCGGTCAGCATCGAAAGCTCGACGAATTTCGAGGCGACGTGGTCGCGCGCGCCAAGGTTCAGGTTGAAGCCGCCGAAGTTGACGTTCTGCAGCGATTCCAGGCCGGTGGTCAGTCCGTCGCGGGTGTTGGCGCGGCCGCGCTTCAGGCCTTCGACGAACACCCGTGCCGCCAGGAAGCCTTCCATGCTGGAGTAGTTCGGCTTTGCGTCATTGCCGGCGGCTTTCACGGCGTCCAGGTACTCGCGGGAGATCGGCGTGGTGGTCGAGAAGGGGAAGGGCATGACCTGGCTGACGACCACGCCCAGTGCTTCCTTGCCCAGTTCGTCCGCCAGCGCCTGCGTGCCGACGAAGGAGACGTTGTAGAAGGTGCCACCGTAGCCGGCCTTGCGCGCGGCGCGGATGAAGGCGGCGCAGCTCTTGTAGGCGCTGATCTGCACCACGCCGTCCGGCTTGGCGGCGACGATGGCCTTGACCGCGGCGTCCACGTCCACGCTGTTGCGCTCCACCGTGCCCACCGCGACAGGCTGCAGGTTGTGTGTCTTCAAGGCTCTGTTCACGCCGTCCAGCCCGGCCTGGCCGTAGCTGTCGTTCTGGCGGAAGACGGCGATCTTGCTCAGGCCAAACGAGGTCATCTGCTTGACGATCAGGGCCGTCTCGTCGTCGTACGAGGCACGCACGTGGAAGACGTTGCGGCTGAACGGCTCGCGCAGCGCCGGGGCTCCGGTGAACGGTGCGAAGAACGGCATCTTCGATTCGTTGACCAAGGGCATCGCCGCCAGCGAGGTCGGCGTGCCGACGTAGCCGAACAGCGCGAACACGTTGTCGGCGATGAATTTTTCGGTGTTGGCCTTGCAGCGAACCGGGTCGTAGGCATCGTCCAGCGTGCGCAGCTCGATGGTCTGGCCATTGACGCCGCCGCTGGCGTTGACCTGGTCGAAATACAGCTTCGCGCCCAGGTTCATCTGCATGCCCAGTTGCGCGGCTGGGCCGCTGAACGCGGCCGATTGGCCGAGGATCAGGCGGTTGTCCTTGTCGGCGCGCGCCGAGGGCAGCAGGGTGGCGGCGGGAAAGGCGGCCAGCGATTGCAGCGCATGCCGGCGCGACCAGCCGTGCAGGCGCGGCTTGACAGATGAATCGGAATTCATGTTTTGTGCTCTTTGAGCTGAGGAATGGGCAAGGCCCAACGAAAAAGACATCGGCCGGTGCAATCCCGGATTGACAGGCTCGATCAATGACTGCTGCATTGTTACAAGAGTGAGCCGGACTTATTGCGCGGAAAAGCGGTTTTTCCATCGCCGCTTCAGCGGCCGCGTGACCTGGTTGACCCTGGCTTTGCCTTGGGGGGGCGACCTTCGCGGTCCTGGTGAGGCCTGTGACATGATTCAAGAATGAGCGATCAGACGACTGCCACCCACCCGGCTGCCGCAGTGCGCGTGGTGCACGCGGCCTGCCCCCACGACTGCCCGGACACCTGCGCGATCCGCGTCACTTTGGAAGGCGAGCGTGTCGTGCGCCTGCAGGGCGACCCGGACCATCCCACCACCCACGGCGCGTTGTGCACCAAGGTTTCGCGTTACGTCGAGCGTGTCACGCACCCGGAGCGGGTGCTGCAGCCGCTGCGCCGCGTCGGCGCCAAGGGGGAAGGCCGTTTCGAGCCGGTCAGCTGGGACGAGGCGCTGAGCGACATTGCCGGCCGTCTGAAAGCGATTGCCGCGCGCGACCCCGAAGCCATCCTTCCCTACAGCTATGCCGGCACCATGGGCCTGGTGCAGGGCGAGAGCATGGCCTCGCGCTTCTGGCACAGGCTCGGCGCGTCCCGCCTCGACCGCACCATCTGTGCCGCCGCCGGTGGTGAGGGACTGCTGCAGACCTACGGCGCCAAGATGGGCATGCACCTGGAACATTTCGCCGAGAGCAGGCTGATCCTGATCTGGGGAAGCAACTCCATCGCCTCCAACCTGCACTTCTGGACTTACGCGCAGGCCGCCAAGCGCAACGGGGCCAAGCTGATCGCCATCGACCCGCGCCGCAGCGAAACCGCCGAGAAGTGCCACCAGCACATCGCGCTGATGCCCGGCACCGACGGTGCGCTGGCGCTGGGCCTGATGCACGAGCTGATCGTCAACGACTGGCTGGACCATGACTACCTCGCGAAACACGTGGAAGGCTGGCCCGAGCTGCGCGAGCGCGCGCTGCAGTGGCCGCCTGAGCGCGCGGCCGAAACCTGCGGGCTGGCGGCAGACGAAGTGCGCGGCCTGGCGCGCGACTACGGCACCACCGCGCCTGCGGCGATCCGCCTGAACTACGGCATGCAGCGCGTGCGAGGCGGTGGCAATGCGGTGCGCCTGATTGCGCTGCTGCCCTGTCTCACCGGCGCCTGGAAGCATCGCGCCGGTGGCCTGCTGCTGTCTGCCTCGGGCTGGTTCAAGCGCGTGCGCAACGATGCCGTGCTGGAACGCCCGGACCTGCTGGCTGGCCGCCAGCCGCGCACCATCAACATGAGCACCATCGGCGACGATCTGCTGAACCCCGGCTCGGCCGCATTTGGCCCGAAGGTCGAGGCGGTCATCGTCTACAACAGCAACCCGGTCGCGGTGGCGCCGGACTCGGCCAAGGTCGTCGCCGGTTTTCAGCGCGAGGACCTGTTCACCGTGGTGCTGGAGCACTTCCTGACCGACACCGCCGACAACGCGGACTACGTGCTGCCCGCCACCACGCAACTCGAACACTGGGACGTGCACACCAGCTACGGCCACACCTATCTGCTGATCAACGAGCCAGCGCTGGCGCCGGCTGGCGAAGCCCGCTCGAACGCCGAGATCTTCCGGCAGCTGGCCGCGAAGATGGGCTTCGACGAACCCTGTTTTGCCGACGACGACCTGACCCTGGCCCGGCAGGCGCTGGTCCCTTCGGTCGATTTCGAGCGCCTGCGCCGGGACGGCTGGCTCAAGCTGGACCTGCCCGAGGCGCCGTTTGCCGAAGGCGGTTTCGCCACGCCCAGTGGCCGCGCACGCGCCACCGTACCCGGCCTGCCGCTGCCGGACTTCGTGCCCAACCACGAAAGCGCGCGCAGCACGCCCGAGCTGGCCGCCCGCTTCCCGCTGGCGATGATCTCGCCGCCGGCGCGCAACTTCCTCAACTCCACCTTCGTCAACGTCAAGAGCCTGCGTGCCATCGAAGGTGAGCCGCTGCTGGAGATGCACGCCGGTGATGCCGCGGCGCGCGGCCTTGCCGATGGTTCGATGGTCAAGGTCTTCAACGACCGCGGCGAGCACCACTGCCTGCTGAAGGTCAGCCCGCGCGCGCGGCCTGGGGTCGTGCATGGCCTGGGCGTGTGGTGGCGCAAGCTGGGTCGCAACGGCACCAACGTCAACCAGCTGACCCACCAGGGCCTGACCGACCTGGGCGGCGGCCCGAGCTTCTACGACTGCCTGGTCGAGGTCGCCGCGCTGCCCGTGGCGGCGTGAGCGCCCAGGCAGCTCAAGGATGCGCTGGGGCAGGTGGCTGGCGGTGAGCACGGCTTCTTTGGTGGGCGTGGTTGTGCTGGCGGCTGGCACGGTCTGCGTCACCAGCGGCTGCAGTTCCATCGGCTACCTGCTGCAGTCGGCGCAAGGCCATGTCTCGCTGATCACCAGCGCGCGGCCGGTGGGCGACGTGATCGCCGATGCGCAGACTTCGGCGGCGCTGAAGGAGCGCCTGGCGCTGACCCAGCGCCTGCGGGACTACGCCGTCTCCGAACTCAAGCTGCCGGACAACCACAGCTACCGCAGCTATGCGGATCTGAAGCGACCGGCCGCCGTGTGGAACGTGGTCGCGGCGCCCGAGCTGTCGCTGAAGCTGCGCACCTGGTGTTTCCCCATCGTCGGCTGCGTGGGCTACCGCGGCTATTACGCACTGGACACGGCCGAGGCCGCCGCGCAGCCGCTGCGCGAGGAGGGGCTGGAAGTGGCCGTCTACCCGGTGCCAGCGTATTCCACGCTGGGCAAGACCGAGTGGCTGGGCGGCGACCCGCTGCTGAACACCTTCGTGCAATGGCCCGAAGGCGAACTGGCGCGGCTGATCTTCCATGAACTCGCGCACCAGGTGGCTTACGCGCCGGGCGACACCTCGTTCAACGAGGCCTTCGCCACCTCGGTCGAGCGCCTGGGCGGCGAACGCTGGCTCAGCACCCATGCCAGCCAGCAGGCACGCGACCAGTACGCCACGCTGAACAGTCGCCGCGAAGACATGCGGGCCATGGTCAACCGCACCCGCCAGGCGCTGGATGCGCTCTACAAGAGCAGCCTGGACGACGACGGCAAGCGCGCCCGCAAGGCCGAGCTGATGGCCGCGCTGCGCGCCGAATATGCGCAGGCCAAGGCCGAGCGCTGGCATGGCTACGCCGGCTACGACCTGTTCTTCGAGAAGCTGAACAACGCCTCGCTGGGCGTGCAGGCGGCCTACTTCGGACTGGTGCCAGCCTTCGAGGCCTTGTTCGAGCGTGAGGGGCACGACTTCCCGCGCTTCTACGCAGCCGTCAAGGCCCTGGCCAAGCAACCGCGCGCCGAGCGCGACGCGGCCATCAAGGCGTTGCTTCCGCCGGGCCAAGCCGTGCCGGATGCCACGCCAGAGCAGGGCGCAGCAAGCGAGCCTTCGTGACGCTTGCGTTCCCAAAGGGGCCGCAGCGGTGACAATCCAGGCTGTTGCGCGCCGCCTGGCGCGCCCCGCTACGTCAAGACTTCGCCAACGCCATGTCCGATTTGAAGATTCGCCGCGAACACCAACTGGGCCTGGCCCGCGCCCGCGCCGTGGCCAAGAAATGGGCCGAACACGCCGAGAAGAAGTTCGACGTGAAGTGCGAGCTGGCGGCTGGCGAGGCGCAGGACGTGCTGCGCTTCAGCCGCGCCGGCGTGAGCGGCGAGATGCTGGTCAGCGGTGACGCCTTCGAGCTGAACGCCAAGCTCGGCTTCCTGTTCAAGCCCTTCGCCGGCCAGATCGAGGCCGAGGCCTGCAAGCAACTGGACACCGCGCTGGCCAAGGAAGCCGCGAAGGGCTGATCCCGCTGTCAGCCTGGCTGAATCACTTCAGCGATTCGATCAGGTCGATGTAGGCCTGCATTGCCTGCTCGGGTGTCTGGCCCTTGAGGTTGTGCCAGGCATCCCACTTGGCGCGGCCGACGAAGTCGGTCATGCCGGGGCGGTCGCCATCGGCGTCGCCGCTGCTGGCCTGCTTGTACAGCGCGTAGATCTTCAGCAGCGTCATGTTGTCCGGCTTTTCCGGCAGTTGCTTGCTTTCCGCCACCGCGGTTTCGAATTCGGTCTTGAGATCGGACATCGGGTTCTCCTTTTGGCTGGACCGCCGGCGATTTTTCGCAGGCGTTGGACGCGCCGGATCTTAACGACGCAGCCCTCGCGGCCCGGTGACCGAAGCGGCCAAATTCCGGGCCGCGCGGCTTGCACAAAAGCCGGCCCCCTGCCGGACGCGGGCCTTTGCCGCCGCTCCCTACAATCGCGCCCCATGCCAGCTGTCTCCTTCCAGGGCGTCGCGAAGACCTACCAAGGCGCCCGCGGTGCATTTCGTGCGCTCGATGGGGTGTCTTTCGACATCGCGCAGGGCGAATTCTTCGGCTTGCTGGGGCCCAATGGCGCCGGCAAGACCACGCTGATCAGCATCCTTGCCGGTCTGGCCCGCGCAACCGAAGGCCGGGTCAAGGTCATGGGCCACGACGTGGTGGACGACTATGCGCGGGCGCGCCGGGCGCTGGGCATCGTGCCGCAGGAACTGGTGTTCGACCCGTTTTTCTCGGTGCGCGAATGCCTGCGCATCCAGAGCGGCTACTTCGGCGTGAAGGACAACGACGACTGGATCGACGAGCTGCTCGCCGGCCTGGGCCTGGCCGACAAGGCCCATGCGAACATGCGCCAGCTCTCGGGCGGCATGAAGCGCCGGGTGCTGGTGGCGCAAGCGCTGGTGCACCGGCCGCCGGTCATCGTGCTGGACGAGCCCACCGCTGGCGTGGACGTGGAGCTGCGCCAGACGCTGTGGCACTTCGTCGCCCAGCTGAACCGAGAGGGCGCCACGGTGCTGCTGACCACGCATTACCTCGAAGAAGCCGAGGCGCTGTGCCACCGCATCGGCATGCTGAAGACTGGCAAGCTGGTGGCACTGGAGCGCACGACCGACTTGCTGGCCGCCACGGCCGTCACCATGCTGCGCTTCAAGACCGACGACGCGATGCCGCCCGAGCTGGCGACGCAGGCGCGCGTGACCGGCCGCATCGCGCAGATCGCCGCGCGCGACGCGAGCGAAGTGGAAACGGTGCTGGCCCGGCTGCGTGCTGCGGGCGTGCGGGTGGAAGACCTGGAGATCGGCCGCGCCGATCTGGAAGACGTGTTCCTGAACATCATGAAAACCGATGGCGTGCCGAGCGCCCAGGCGCTGAAGGTGTCCGTATGAAGCCGGTCGACACCTTGCCGCCGCGGCCGCACCTGCTGGACGGCACCGGCACGCTGTTCCGCAAGGAAGTGCTGCGCTTCTGGAAAGTGGCCTTCCAGACCGTGGGTGCGCCGGTGCTCACCGCCGTGCTGTACCTGCTGATCTTCGGCCATGCGCTGCAGGACCATGTGCTGGTCTACGGCCGCGTCGGCTACACCGCGTTCCTGATTCCAGGCCTGGTGATGATGAGCGTGCTGCAGAACGCCTTTGCCAACACCTCGTCCAGCCTGATCCAGAGCAAGATCTCCGGCAACCTGGTGTTCCTGCTGGTTTCGCCGCTGTCGCACTGGGCCTGGTTCCTGGCCTATGTCGGTGCGTCCATCGTGCGCGGCCTGGCCGTGGGTGCCGGCGTGCTGGTGGTGACAGTGTGGTTCTCGCCGCCAGGGCTGGTCAACGGCCTGTGGGTGCTGGTGTTTGCGGTGCTGGGTGCGGCCTTGATGGGCGCACTGGGGCTGATCGCCGGGCTCTGGGCCGAGAAGTTCGACCAGATGGCCGCCTTCCAGAATTTCCTGGTGATGCCCATGACCATGCTGGCCGGGGTTTTCTATTCGGTGCAGTCCTTGCCCAGCGTGTGGCTGGTGATCAGCCACTTCAACCCGTTCTTCTACATGATCGACGGCTTCCGTCACGGCTTCTTTGGCGTCAGCGACGTTTCGCCGTGGATCAGCCTGGCCGTGGTCGGCGGCGCCTTCATTGCCGTCTCGGCCCTCACGCTGCGCTTGCTGAAGTCCGGCTACAAGCTACGCAACTGAACGCCAGCCCCCCAGTCGCTGCACTCCTGCCCCCGAGGGGCGCGTTCCGGCTTGGGGCGGCCCTGCGCCGGAACCTCTCCCTCCTTCGTTCGGCGATAATCGAACCCATCATGGCCAATCCCACCCCCGCCCAGTTGCACGCGTACATCGCCGCCGGACTTGGCTGCGAGCACCTGGAAGTGCAGGGCGACGGCCAGCACTTCTACGCCACCATCGTGTCCGCCGAATTCGACGGGCTGCCCCGCGTGCGCCGCCACCAGCGCGTGTACGCGGCACTGGGGGACCGCATGCGGGCGGAGATCCACGCCCTGTCGATGAAGACCCTGACCCCCGCCGAATGGGCCGCACTTGGCCCCGCAGCCGGGCTGCAAGCGCCCGCCGAACACCGCCATTGAACCTGCCCGCGGGCCAGCTGGCCGCGGGCAGACGTTGGTGGCGTCGCGCAGGCGATGCGGCCGGTCTGCCCCCAGCAGCGCGCCCGCCTTACGAGACCCCACCATCATGGACAAACTTCTGATCCGCGGCGGCCGCCGCCTGCAGGGCGAGGTGCTGATCTCCGGCGCCAAGAATGCCGCGCTGCCCGAGCTGTGCGCCGCGCTGCTGTCGCCCGAGCCGGTGCTGCTGACCAATGTGCCCAAGCTGCAGGACGTGGCGACCACGCTGAAGGTGCTGCGCCAGCTGGGCGCCACCGCCGAACGTTCGGACACCGCCACCGACCAGGTGCGCATCGACGCCAGCCAGATCAGCACCACCGTCGCGCCCTATGAGCTGGTGAAGACCATGCGTGCGTCCATCCTGGTGCTGGGCCCGCTGCTGGCGCGCTTTGGCACCGCCACCGTGTCGCTGCCGGGCGGCTGCGCCATCGGCTCGCGGCCGGTGGACCAGCACATCAAGGGCCTGCAGGCGATGGGCGCGGAGATCCTCGTCGAGCATGGCGACATCAAGGCCCAGGCGCCGCTGAATGCAAATGGCCAGCGACGGCTGCGTGGTGCCCGCATCACCACCGACATGGTCACCGTGACCGGCACCGAGAACCTGCTGATGGCCGCCGTGCTGGCCGAAGGCGAGACGGTGCTGGAAAACGCCGCGCAGGAGCCGGAGATCCCCGACCTGGCCGAGATGCTGATCGCCATGGGCGCGAAGATCGAAGGCCACGGCACCGCCCGCATCGTGATCCAGGGCGTGGAGAAGCTGCATGCGCCTGTCACCGGCGGCGTGCCAGGTCACCGCATCATCCCGGACCGCATCGAAGCCGGCACCTTCCTCTGCGCCGTGGCTGCCACCGGTGGCGACGTGACGCTGAAGAGCGCCCGTGCCGACCACCTGGGCGCCGTGATCGACAAGCTGCGCGAAGCTGGCGCCACCATCACGTCTGGCCAGGATTGGATCCGCGTTCAGGCCGATGCTCGGCCCAAGGCCGTGAGCTTCCGCACCAGCGAATACCCAGCCTTCCCGACCGACATGCAGGCCCAGTTCATGGCCGTGAACTGCGTGGCCGAAGGCGCTGCCAACATCAGCGAAACCATCTTCGAGAACCGCTTCATGCACGTCAACGAGCTGATGCGGCTGGGCGCGAAGATCACGGTCGACGGCCACACCGCGATGGTCACCGGCGTCGCTCAGCTCTCGGGCGCCGCCGTGATGGCGACCGACCTGCGCGCCTCGGCCAGCCTGGTCATCGCCGGCCTGGTGGCCGATGGCGACACCACGGTGGACCGCATCTACCACCTGGACCGCGGCTACGACCGCATGGAAGCCAAGCTTCGCGGCATCGGCGCTGACATTGAACGAGTGTCCTGACATGCTGACCCTCGCACTCTCCAAAGGCCGCATTTTCGAAGAGACGCTGCCGTTGCTCGCCGCCGCCGGCATCCGGGTCACAGAAGATCCCGAGAAAAGCCGCAAGCTGATCCTGCCGACCAACCGCGACGACGTGCGCGTGGTGCTGGTGCGTGCCACCGACGTGCCGACCTACGTGCAGTACGGCGGCGCCGACCTAGGCGTGGCCGGCAAGGATGTGCTGCTGGAGCACGGCGGCGAAGGCCTGTACCAGCCGCTGGACCTGAACATCGCCAAGTGCCGCATGAGCGTCGCGGTGCGCGACGACTTCGACTACGCCAGCGCGGTCAAGCAAGGCTCGCGCATCCGCGTGGCCACCAAGTACACCGAAGTCGCCCGCCAGCACTTTGCCGACAAGGGCGTGCACGTGGACCTGATCAAGCTCTACGGCTCGATGGAGCTCGCGCCGCTGACGGGGCTGGCCGACGCCATCGTCGACCTGGTCTCGACCGGCTCGACGCTGAAGGCCAACCACCTGGTCGAGGTCGAACGCATCATGGACATCTCCTCGCGCCTGGTCGTCAATCAGGCCGCGCTGAAGCTCAAGCGCGACCTGCTGCGCCCGCTGATCGATACCTTCGCCGCTGCCATTCCTGCCTGATCCTCTTCCGCCGCCATGTCCGCCTTGAACCTGCGCCAGCTCGCCACCACCGCCGCCGACTTCGAAACCGAGTTCGCCCGGCTGCGCCATTGGTCGGCCGATGCGGATGCGGCCATCGAGCAGCGCGTGGCCGAGATCCTGGCGGACGTTCAAAAGCGAGGCGACGCTGCGGTGCTCGAATACACCGCGCGCTTCGACGGCGTGCAGGCCGCATCTGTGGCCGAACTGGAACTCACGCGAGAAGAGCTGAAGGCCGCATTCGAGGCCATCACGCCCGCGCAACGCAGTGCACTGCAAGCTGCCGCAGCACGTGTGCGCAGCTACCACGAGCGTCAACTGCAAGCCTCTGGCCGGAGCTGGCAGTACCGTGACGAAGACGGCACGCTGCTGGGCCAGAAGGTCACGCCGCTGGACCGCGTGGGCATCTACGTGCCCGGCGGCAAGGCGGCCTATCCATCGTCGGTGCTGATGAACGCGATTCCGGCGCATGTGGCAGGCGTCGGCGAAATCATCATGGTGGTGCCCACACCGCGCGGAGAAAAGAACCCGCTGGTGCTGGCCGCCGCCTACGTGGCTGGCGTGCACCGCGCGTTCACCGTGGGCGGCGCACAGGCCGTGGCCGCGTTGGCCTACGGCACCGCAACCATCCCCGGCGTCGACAAGGTTACCGGCCCCGGCAACGCCTATGTCGCCAGTGCCAAGCGCCGCGTTTTCGGTCAGGTCGGCATCGACATGATCGCCGGCCCCAGCGAGATCCTGGTGCTGGCCGACGGCACGACGCCGGCCGACTGGGTCGCGATGGACCTGTTCAGCCAGGCCGAGCACGACGAACTTGCGCAATCCATCCTGCTGTGCCCGGACGCCGCCTACCTGGCCCAGGTGCGCGCCGCCATCGAACGCCTGCTGCCCGAAATGCCGCGCCAGGCCGTGATCCGCGCCAGCCTCGAAGGCCGCGGTGCGCTGATCCACACCCGCTCGATGGAAGAAGCCTGCGAGATCAGCAACCGCATCGCGCCCGAGCACCTGGAAGTGTCGAGCGCCGACCCGCACCGCTGGGAGCCGCTGCTCAGGCACGCCGGCGCCATCTTCCTCGGCGCCTTCACCAGCGAAAGCCTGGGCGACTACTGCGCCGGCCCGAACCACGTGCTGCCCACGTCCGGCACCGCCCGCTTCTCGTCCCCGCTGGGCACCTACGACTTCCAGAAGCGCAGCAGCCTGATCGAGGTGAGCGAACAGGGCGCGCAGGTGTTGGGCGTGATCGCGGCTGAGCTGGCCTATGGCGAAGGGCTGCAAGGCCACGCTCGGGCGGCGGAGATGCGGCTGATCAAGCGCTGATGCGTTGATCGGCCAGCGGGCAATTCAAGCCGCCCAGTTCTCCAGCGTCAGGCCTTCGACGCGCTCGAACTCGCGCAGGTTGTTGGTCACCAGCGTGGCCTTTTCGCTCAGCGCATGGCAGGCAATCCACAGGTCATTGGCACCAATCGGCGTGCCTGCAAGCTTCAGCCGCAAGGCCTGGGTCGCGTAGTGATCGCAAAGGCTGGGCTGCAAGCCCAGCAGCACCGGCACTTCCCGCGCCAGGGCCTCCAGCCGCTGTCGCACCTCGGCCGCGCGCTGGCTACCTGCGGCCCCCTTGAGCAATTCGGCCCAGGTGACGAAGGACATGCACAGGCTGTCTTCGCTCGCCAAGGCATTGACCCGTTCCACCACCGACGCAGGTTTGTGCTTGATCAGGTAGATCAGGATGTTGGTGTCCAGCATGTAGCGGGTCACAGTGGTTCCCGCTCCTGCACGGGTTGCGGCGTGTCGTCCGCCACGGCAGCGGCGAGGGCATCTGCCATGTCGGCGTCGAAGCCATCGAGCGCCCGCAGCAAGGCCTGGCCCCTCGCTTCGGGAAGCGGATGGATCAGCAGGTCGCCATTGGCGGTGCGGGTGATTTCCACACGCTGCGTGTCGAGCCGGAATTCCTGCGGAATGCGCACCGCTTGGCTGTTGCCATTCATGAAGACGCGGCTGGCCAAGGTGCTCATGATGTTTGTGTGTACAGGGATGTGTGTATTCTGATCTTCGCCGGGTCTTCTGGCAAGTTGGGTACCACGAACTTCGTGCAACACGAACTTCGTGTTATTCTTTGTTCGCGATGAAAAACGTGACCGTCACGATGGAAGATGCGGTGGCCGACTGGGCGCGCATGGAAGCGGCTAGGCGCAACACCAGCGTCTCTCGCCTGATTGGCGAGATGCTGGCCGAGAAGATGCGGCATGACGACGCCTATGTGCGGGCGATGCGCGAGGTGCTGGACTTCGAAAGCTTCGGCAAGTCGGACGGCGAGTACCCGAAGCGGCAGGCGCCGGTGGACCGGGGTGCTGAATGAGCAGCCCGCCGCCGGTCACCGTGCTGATCGACAGTCACCTGCTGCTGCACGCGGTGGATGACCTGGACCCGGCCAAGCGCGACCTGGCGCGGGCCTGGATCGCCGCCTGCTGGACGCGGCGCTGCGGCCGCGTCAGCACCCAGGTGCTCAACGAGTTCTATTTCCACGCCCGCAAGAAGTTCTCGTCGGCCAATGCGGCCGGCGATGCGCGTGCCGTGGTGCGCCGCTACCAGCACTGGAAACCCTGGGCGGCCGACCAGGCCACGGTGGAAACCGCCTGGGCGATCGAGAGCCGCTACGGGCTGGGTTACTGGGACGCCTTGATCGTCGCATCGGCCCAGCACCAGGGCTGCCGCTATGTGCTGTCCGAAGACATGCCGCAGGATCAGTTGATCGACGGCGTGATGATCGTCAACCCCTTCCTCGTCGGCCCCGAGCTGCTGGATGCGCCAGCCCCCGCCTGGGCCAAGGACCTCGCCTGATGACCGCTTCCCTGCCCAACCGCATGACCCGCTACCTCCGTGCCGACGTGCAAGGCATGCATGGCTACGCCGTGCAGCCCAGCGCCGGCATGGTCAAGGTGGACACGATGGAGAACCCGTTTGGCCTGCCCGCGGACCTGCGCCGCCAGTTGGGCGAGCGGCTGGCCGAGGTCGCGCTGAACCGCTATCCGGCCGAGCGTGGCGAGGTGCTGCGGGCTGAACTGGCCAGGCATGCGCAGATGCCGGCCGGCAACGACATCATGCTGGGCAACGGTTCGGACGAGTTGATCAGCCTGCTGACACTGGCGGCCGACGTGCCGGGCAACGTGGTGCTGGCGCCGCTGCCGGGCTTCGTGATGTACGAGATGAGCGCGAAGCTGCAGGGGCTGAAGTTCGTCGGCGTGCCGCTGACGGCCGACTTTCAGCTCGACGGCCCGGCCATGCTGGCCGCCGTGCGAGAGCATCAGCCGGCACTGGTCTGGCTGGCCTACCCGAACAACCCGACGGCCAGCCTGTGGGACGACGATGTCATCGAGGCCATCATCGAGGCCGCGCCCGGCCTGGTGGTGATGGACGAGGCCTACCAGCCGTTCGCCTCGCGCGATTCACTGGACCGCCTCAAGCGCCATGACCACGTGCTGCTGATGCGCACGATGAGCAAGTTCGGCCTGGCGGGCGTGCGCATCGGCTATCTGATCGGCCGCCAGCCGCTGATCGCCGAGATTGACAAGCTGCGCCCGCCGTTCAACATCAGCGTGCTGAACTGCGAGGCGGCGCTGTTTGCGCTGGAACATGCCGATGAATACGCGCGCCAGGCCGCGGTGATCCGCGCCGAGCGCGAGATGATCTTTGCGGCGCTGGGCGCGATGCCCGGGCTGCAGCCCTTCCCGAGTGAAGCCAACATGGTGCTGGTGCGCGTGCCGGACGCGAAGAAGACGTTTGATGGCCTGAAAGCGCGCAAGATCCTGGTCAAGAACGTTTCGGCGCTGCATCCGCTGCTGGCCAACTGCCTTCGCATCACCGTAGGCACGCCGGAAGAAAACCAGTTGATGCTGGCGGCATTGCGCGAAGCACTGCAAGATTGACCCCTCCAAACCCATGAGCCCGATGAGCGACACCCCCGCCCGCATTGCCGAGGTCCAGCGCAACACCAAGGAAACCCAGATCCGCGTGCGCGTGAACCTGGATGGCTCCGGCCAGGCCAGGCTCGCCACCGGCATCGGTTTTTTTGACCACATGCTGGACCAGATCGCCCGCCACGGGTTGATAGACCTGGACATCGAAGCCAAAGGCGACCTGCACATCGACGGCCACCACACGGTGGAAGACGTGGGCATCACGCTGGGCATGGCGGTGGCCCAGGCGGTGGGCGACAAGCGCGGCCTGACCCGCTACGGCCACAGCTACGTGCCGCTGGACGAGGCGCTGTCGCGCGTGGTGATCGACTTTTCCGGCCGCCCGGGGTTGGCGATGGACGTGAAGTTCACCTCGGGCAGCATCGGCGCCTTCGACACCCAGCTGGCTTTCGAATTCTTCCAGGGCTTCGTCAACCATGCGCTGGTCAGCCTGCACGTGGACAACCTGAAGGGCCACAACGCGCACCACCAGTGCGAGACCATCTTCAAGGCTTTCGGCCGCGCGCTGCGCATGGCGATGACGCTGGATCCGCGCTCGGCCGGCGTCATCCCATCCACGAAGGGAACGCTGTGAGTGCGCAAAGCCGGCCGAGCGCCGGGCCGTCCCAAGCCGGCCCGCATCCCCTCGGGGGATCGGCGAACGTACCCGTTCGTCGAGGGGCCAGAACAGTGGCGGTCGTGGACTATGGGATGGGTAACCTGCGCTCGGTTTCGCAGGCGGTGCAGCATGTCGCTGCCGACAGCGGTTTCGACGTGATCGTCACCTCGCGTCCCGAAGACGTGCGTGCCGCTGAGCGCGTGGTGCTGCCGGGCCAGGGGGCGATGCGTGACTGCATGCGCGAACTGCGCGACTCGGGCCTGCAGGAGGCCGTGCTGGAAGCCGCGCGCAGCAAGCCGCTGATGGGCGTGTGCGTGGGCATGCAGATGCTGCTGGACCATTCAGACGAGCAGGACACGCCGGGGCTGGGCTTGATCCCGGGGCAGGTGCATCGCTTCGAGCTTGCGGGTCGCCTGCAACCCGACGGCAGCCGCTACAAGGTGCCGCAAATGGGCTGGAACCAGGTCTGGCAGCAGGCGCATGACGGGGCGGCGCACCCAATCTGGGCCGGGGTGCCGGACGGTGCGTACTTCTACTTCGTGCACAGCTACTATGCGGCGCCGTCAGCCTCGCGCCACATCGCGGGTGCGGCCGATTACGGCGAACGCTTTACCTGCGCCGTCGCTGACGATAATATTTTTGCCACGCAGTTCCATCCAGAGAAGAGCGCGGCCCACGGGCTGGCGCTTTACCGCAATTTCCTGCACTGGATCCCCTGACTGGCCTTTGGGCCAGTCCCGGTCCGCACCCGGAGGTGGCCATCCTGCGCCCCCGGGATCCCGCTTCGATTCTTCACTCGTGCTCACGGAGCCATGCTGCTGATCCCCGCGATCGATCTGAAAGACGGTCAATGCGTTCGCCTTGAACAAGGCGACATGAATGTTTCCACCACCTTTGGCGAAGACCCGGCCGCAATGGCCAGACGCTGGGTGGAGGCCGGCGCCCGGCGCTTGCACCTGGTGGACCTGAACGGCGCATTTGCCGGCAAGCCAATCAACGAGGGCGCGATCAAGGCCATCCTGAAAGAGGTGGGCGCCGACATCCCCGTGCAACTCGGCGGCGGCATCCGCGACCTGGACACCATCGAGCGCTACCTGGATGACGGGCTGAGCTTCGTCATCATCGGCACCGCCGCGGTGAAGAACCCCGGTTTCCTGCGCGACGCCTGCTCGGCCTTCGGCGGCCACATCATCGTTGGCCTGGACGCCAAGGACGGCAAGGTGGCGACCGATGGCTGGAGCAAGCTGACCGGCCACGAGGTCGTGGACCTGGCGAAGAAGTTCGAGGACTACGGCGTCGAAGGCATCATCTACACCGACATTGGCCGCGACGGCATGCTGACCGGCATCAACATCGATGCCACGGTGAAGCTGGCGCAGGCGCTGACCATCCCGGTCATCGCCTCCGGCGGTCTGGCCGGCATGGCCGACATCGACGCGCTCTGCGCCGTCGAAAGCGAAGGCGTGGAAGGCGTGATCTGCGGCCGCTCGATCTACACCGGTGCGCTGGACTTTGCCGCCGCGCAAGCCCGGGCCGACGCGCTGAAGGACGTGGCCTGAACACCCGCCGCTGAGCTGCTGCCGCGCCAGTGCGGCGGCAGGGCCTGCAGCACCTGCTGCGGGTTCAGCGTGCGGATCGGCACGCTGGTGTCCGCCGGAATGCCCTGGTGCGCCAGCAGCGCCTCGTAGCGCAAGGCGCTGACCCGCAGGAACGAAGCGAAGTTGCCGGCTTCGCCGCGGGCGGCGATCAGCTCGTCATAGAGCTTTTCGATCAGCTGCACCACGCCCATGCCGTCGCGCCCGGCAATCTCTTTCAGCACGTCCCAGAACAGGTTTTCCAGCCGGATGCTGGTGACCACGCCATGCAGCCGCACCGAACGCGTGCGGCTGCCATAGCCCTCGGGATCGGCGCCGATGAAGATCTCGCACATCGATGAACCCTTTGTTGAAGCGCGCCAGGCCATGAAGGGCCGGCGAGAAGCACTCTACGCCGGCCGCCGCATCGCTTCAATCGGGTCCCTGCCGGCCGGCGGGTCAGCAGGCCGGCAGCTCGTTTTCACAGGCTGATGCGGGTGCCCAGAACGGTGAGGAACTGCGAGATCCAGGCCGGGTGTGCCGGCCAGGCTGGTGCGGTGACCAGGTTGCGGTCGGTGACGGCCGCGTCCATCGCAATGCCCTTGTACTCGGCACCGGCCAGTTCCACTTCCACCTGGCAGGCCGGATAGGCCGAAATGATGCGGCCCTTGATCATGCCGGTGGCGGCCAGCAGTTGCGCGCCGTGGCAGACCGCGGCGATGGGCTTGTCGGCCTTCAGGAAGTGGCGGGTGATCTCGACCACGCGGGCGTTCATGCGCAGGTATTCGGGCGCACGGCCGCCGGGGATCACCAGCGCGTCGTACTGCTCGGGCTTCACGTCGGCGAAATTCGCGTTCAGCGCGAAGCGGTGGCCGGGCTTTTCGCTGTAGGTTTGCGCGCCTTCGAAGTCATGGATCGCCAGGATCACCGATTCCCCGATCTTCTTGTCCGGCGCCACCGCGTGCACCGTGTGGCCCACGGCCTGCAGTGCCTGGAAGGGCACCATGGTTTCGTAGTCTTCGCCGTAGTCGCCGCACAGCATCAGGATCTTCTTGGCCATTGTCGTCTCCTTGGAATGAGGGGCCAGCCGGTGGCTGGTGACAGCCATTTTTCGCGCCCGGAAGCCGCGGCGGGTAATAGCCGGTTGTGTCGCCGCCCGGCCGCTGGTTTGCGAGGCATCGGCGACAATCCGGCCCATGCTGGCCAAACGAATCATTCCGTGTCTCGATGTCACCGGCGGCCGTGTCGTCAAAGGCGTCAACTTCGTCGAACTGCGAGATGCCGGTGATCCGGTCGAGATCGCCGCGCGCTACAACGAGCAGGGCGCCGACGAGCTGACCTTCCTGGACATCACCGCGACCAGCGACGGCCGGGATCTGATCCTGCCCATCATCGAGGCGGTCGCGTCCCAGGTCTTCATTCCGCTGACGGTGGGTGGCGGCGTGCGGGCGGTCGAAGACGTGCGGCGGCTGCTGAATGCCGGCGCCGACAAGGTCAGCTTCAACTCGGCCGCCATCGCCAACCCGCAGGTCATCCGCGACGCGTCCGACAAGTACGGCGCGCAGGCCATCGTCGTCGCCATCGACGCCAAGCGCCGCGTGGGCGAGGATTTGGCTGCCAAAGGCCCGGGCTGGGACGTCTACAGCCATGGCGGGCGCAAGAACACCGGGCTGGATGCCGTCGAATGGGCCAGCCGCATGGCGACGCTGGGCGCGGGCGAGATCCTGCTGACCAGCATGGACCGCGACGGCACCAAGAGCGGCTTCGACCTGGCGCTGACCCGCGCAGTCTCCGACGCCGTGCCTGTGCCGGTGATCGCCTCCGGCGGCGTCGGCGCGCTGGAGCACCTGGTCGAAGGCATCCAGATCGGCGGTGCCGACGCGGTGCTGGCGGCCAGCATCTTTCATTACGGCGAGTTCACCGTCGGCCAGGCCAAGGCCCAGCTGGCGCGGGCCGGCGTGCCAGTGAGGCCCGCATGAAGCCCCCGGTGACCAAGTCCGCTTCAAAGGGCGGCAAACCGCCTGCCGCATCCCCCAAGCAGGCGGCTGCCAAAGGCGCGCCGAATGCAAGGCACGAGGTGCGCATCGTCGGCGGCCAATGGCGGCGCAGCCTGCTGCCGGTGGCCGACAAGCCTGGCCTGCGGCCCACGCCTGACCGCGTGCGCGAAACCCTGTTCAACTGGCTGGGCCAGGACCTGAGCGGATGGCGCGTGCTGGACGCTTTTGCCGGCACCGGCGCGCTGGGTTTCGAGGCCGCGTCGCGTGGCGCAGCCGAAGTGCTGCTGATGGAGCAGGACGCGGCGCTGGTCACCTCCTTGAATGCCTCGCGCATCCGCCTCAAGGCCGAAGCCGTGCTCCGCGTGCAGCGCGGTGATGCGCTGGCCTGGTTGCGCGGCGCGGCGCCACAAAGCCTGGAGCTGGTGCTGCTGGATCCGCCGTTCGACAGCGTGCTGCTGGCGCCGGCCTTGCTGGCTGCCGCGCGTGTCGTGGTGCCGGATGGTTTTGTCTACGTCGAGTCCGGCGAAGCCTTGGCCGAGCCGCTGCCGGACGGTCTTGTGCTGTACCGCCAGGGCCGTGCCGGCGCGGTGCACCATGCGCTGCTGCAGCGTGTCGCCGAGCAGCCCGCCTGAAGCCGTCTTTTGCCTTGAAGGACTGACCCGATGAGCGCCACCCCCCCCGTCACCGCCGTCTACCCCGGTACCTTCGACCCGATGACGCTGGGCCACCAGGACCTGATGCGCCGGGCCAGCAAGCTGTTCGACCGGCTGATCCTCGCGGTCGCCGCCGGCCACCACAAGCGCACGATGTTCTCCGCCGAAGAGCGGCTGGACATTGCGACCGAGCTGGCGCGGCCGTATCCCAACGTCGAAGTGATTCCCTTCAGCGGGCTGCTGCGCGACTTTGTCGTCGACAAGGGCGGCCGCGTCGTCGTGCGCGGGCTGCGTGCGGTCAGCGACTTCGAATACGAGTTCCAGATGGCCGGCATGAACCGCCAGCTGATGCCCGACGTCGAGACCTTGTTCCTCACGCCCAGCGACCAGTACCAGTTCGTCAGCGGTACTTTTGTGCGCGAGATTGCCACCCTCGGCGGCGATGTCTCCAAGTTTGTGGCACCTTCGGTGCTGGAGCGTCTCAAGGAACGGGTCGCCCGAACGAAGGACGCATGAAACCGCACGGCGATCCGCACAATGACCGCCCGGGAGCGATGAAATGGCGTTGATGATCACCGACGAGTGCATCAACTGCGACGTCTGCGAGCCCGAATGCCCCAACGAGGCGATCTCGATGGGCGAGCTCTACTACGTCATCGACCCGGCCAAGTGCACCGAATGCGTCGGCCACTTCGGCGAGCCGCAGTGCGTGCAGGTCTGCCCGGTCGAGTGCATCCCGGTCAATCCGGAGCATGTCGAAACCCAGGACCAGTTGCACCGCAAGTACCTGAACCTGGTGGCGCTGGCGCTGCGGCCCGGTGAGCCGCTGCCGGCGGGCTCGCAGAGCTGAAGATCTACTTCTTCTTGGGCGCAGGCTGCTGTGCGACCACGGCAGCCGAAGCCGCGGGCTTGGCCGGTGCCGGTACGTAGATGACCGCCGGGCAGCCTGACTTCGACTTGCCTGCCTTCTTTTTCTCGCCTGGGGCGAGTTCCACGTAGACCGGGCTAGGGCAGGCCAGCACAACTTGCTCGCTGGCTTCGGCGTCCTTCCTGGCGGACTTGGCGGCGGCTTTGCGCTCACGCTCGGAGGCGGCTTCGTCTTTCGCGCGGGCCTTGGCGTCCGCCGCTTCCTGGCGGTGCCTGTCCTCGGCCATGTCGTTGGCCAGCCGCTGCTCGGCGTCTGCGCGTTCCTGCGCCTGGCGGCGCTGTTCCTCGCTGGGCGCCGGCGCGGTGTTCAAGGCCTTGCCGCCTTCGCAAGGCACTTGCTGGTAAGTCTGGCCACAGCGGTAAATCATCGCGGCCTGGCTGCCGCCGGCAACTGCCAGCAGGCTGGCCGCGAGGGCCAGCGCCTTCGAGCATCCGGTGTGCATCTCTGTCCTCCCTTTTTTGACATCCCTCAGCGATCGATTCTTTCGTGGCGCCGGCGGGCTGTCATTCACCCACAGGTGGGGGTGCGGCCAGTTCGGGTTTCGGTGCGGCCGGTTCGGGGCGCGGCGGCTTGGGCCGGGGCGGCTTGGCGTGGATCTTGGCCATCGCCTTGTCCATGCTGCCGGCCAGCATCAGCGGCAGCGTGGCCAGCGAGTCGTCGATCATCTTTTCGATGCCATCGCGTTCGGCCTGCGGCGGCTTGCGCAGCACATAGGCCGCGACTTCGCTTTTCACGCCCGGATGGCCAATGCCCAGCCGCAGGCGCCAGAAGTCGCCGCTGCCGAGCTGGGCCTGGATGTCCTTCAGCCCGTTGTGGCCGCCATTGCCGCCGCCCAGCTTCAGCTTCATCTGGCCGGGCGGAACATCCAGCTCGTCGTGCACGACCAGGATCTCGCCGGGCAGGATCTTGAAGAAGCGCGCCAGCGGCGCGACCGACTTGCCCGAGAGGTTCATGTAGGTCATGGGCTGCAACAGCCACACCGGGCTGCCATCTGCCGCCGCGCCGTTCACCCGCGCGACCATGCCGTGGTAGGCCCGGTCCGGCTGCAGGCTGCCGCCCAGCTGGCGCGTGGCTTGGTCCACCCACCAGAAACCGGCGTTGTGCCGGGTGTCTTCGTATTCCGGCCCAGGATTGCCCAGGCCCACGATCAGTCGAATCATGGGGTGGCATTATCCGGTGGTGCCAGCACGGCGCCCGCACCCTGCAGCAGCGCATGGCCGATCTGGTCCATCAGGCTGGCAGGGGAGCGCCCCCAGGACTGGTCTGCGCCTGGCTCCAGTCCTTGCTCGGCGCTGAGCTTCCACTGGTGCCAGTACAGCGCCACATCCAGCGTGATCTCTGGCTTCAGCGGTGTGAGCCGGCCGTCGTCCATCATCGGCCTGGCCAGCAGCTCCGGCAGCACCGCAATGCCCCAGCCCATGGCCGCGGCGCGTGCGCCGGCTTCGCTGCTGGGCACGTAGCGCTCTTGCAGCCGCGGCTCGCGCACGCCGAAGGCTTGCGAGACCCACTGCGCCTGCATGTCGTCCTTGCGGTTGAAGACGATGAAGGGCAGGTGGGCGAAGTTGCCGGCGTGCAGCCCGCCCGGCAGGGCCTTGGCAATGAAGGCTGGGCTGGCTGCGGCCACATAGCGCATGCGCCCCAGCGGCAGGCAGGCGCAGCCGCGCAAGGCCTGCGAGACGGTGCTGACGCAGCCCAGCACCTCGCCCTGGCGCAGCCAGTCGTGCGTGAAGTCCTGGTCGTCGACGATCAACTCCACGCCGTAGCCCTGGCGCTGGCCGGCGCGCACCAGCGGGTCCAGCGCG
>NZ_VIDT01000169.1 GCF_006519715.1 Ideonella azotifigens | reverse complement strand
TGCCTGCTGGTCGGTGCGCTGGTCGCCTGGGCCTGGCCCGAGGCTTTGCTGCTGAACAGCCTGGGGCTGCTGGCCGCCTGGTCGCTGAGCCTGCTGATCGGCTGGCTGCTGCACCTGAAGGTGGAACTGCCGGCGTTGCGCAGCGGTGGCTCACGGACTGCGCCAGCCCACACGCAGGCCGAGCCCGCATGGGCCGGCGCCAGGGTCACGCGCTGAGCCGATGCGGCCCGCCGAGTCGCCCAGGCGACAACGCGTGACACAAAAAGTGACGGCACCAAAGCGTCACACAGGCAACACTCTAGGGGGTTGACACCACCCTAAGGTCTTTCCCGAGGTGGGAAACCTCGCGTGAGAGGCTTGCAACAAGCCTCTGTGCTGCGTTGCGCGCAACTTACACAATGAAGTCTGATCAACAGGAGACAGACCTCATGAAAAGAACCGTACTGTGCGCAGCAGCCCTTTGCGCCCTCGGCACCGGCGCCTGGGCCCAATCGACCGTGACCATCTACGGCATCGTGGACTCCGGCGTTCGTGTGCAAACCAATGACGGCCCGAAGGGCGCCAACAGCGGCGACGACAGCAAGTCCGTCACGCCAGGCGGCATGTCGCAAAGCCGGCTCGGCTTCAACATCGTCGAAGACCTGGGCGGCGGCATGCAAGGCCTGGTCAACATGGAGCACCGTTTCCTGGTCGACACCGGCGCCGTGGCCGCCACCGACTTCTGGCGCCAGGCCTGGGTCGGTCTGAAGACACCTTACGGCCGCATCACGCTGGGCCGCCAGTACAACGTGTTGTTCGACGTCTTCACGTCGACCTACGCCTCGTTCAAGTACTCGCCGTACATCGAAGCGTTCAAGCCAGAGATCGGCATGTCGCTGGGCGCACGCCACAACAACATGGTCAAGTACCTGGCCGAGTTCAGCGGCCTGCGCATCGGCCTGGCAGCCAGCGCGGCCGAGGGCAACACCAATGGCTCGAACTCGACCCGCGCAGGCTACCTGCGCTACGAGATGGGCCCCTTCGCAGTCGGTGGCGCCTACGAGCAATTGAAGGACACGGCCAACAACAAGGTCACGGCCGCGACCGTCGGTGGCGCCTATTCCTCTGGCCCGTGGTACGTCACCTTGGCCTGGGCACGCACCGACCCGGACGACAAGTTCAGCCGTGCAACGCTGAACGCGCTGCTGGGCAACGCCGGCACCAACGGCAATTTCGGCGTGTCCACCAACATGGACAAGCGCGACATGTGGTCGGCCGGCGTGACCTACCAGTTCACGCCGCAGTGGAACATCGGCGGCCACTACTGGAACGCCAAGCAACACTCCCGCGAAGGCACCACCGATGGCGCCGGCAAGGCCATCTTCGCCGCTGGCGTGCTGGACTACGCATTCTCCAAGCGCACCGACGCCTACCTCGAGGTGGACCACACCGAGCTGAGCGACAACCCGGTGTTCACCTTTGCCAACGGCGAGACCAAGCGCCTGGGCTACATGGTCGGCCTTCGCCACCGTTTCTGATCGGGCCCGGGCCGGGTGTCGTCGCACCCGGCTTCCGATCACCTTCACAGGCTTCTTTCAGGGGCCTTTTTTACGCCCGAACCGGACCGGCACTAGGCCCGGTCCAGTGCCTGACGCAGCGCGATCTTCAGCTCGCGCAGCGCCTTCAGCTCCGCTTCCGGCGCCGCCAGCGCGGACCACAGCATGCCCACCAGCGCCGCCGCGGTCGCGTCAATGTCGATGGCCCGTTCCTGCTGGCCCACGGCCTCCCACAGGATGTGCTCCATCGGCCCCAGCACCAGCGAGCGCATCAACCGCAACGGCAGGTCGCTGCGCACCTCGCCGCTGGCCTGGCCGCGCGCCAGCAGTTCCATCAGCGGCGCGGTGTAGCGGCGCTGCAGCGGCAGCAGGCTGTCGGCCAGCACCTGGCCCTTGCTGCGGCCTTCGGACAGCACCAGCGCGCACAGCCCCGTGCCCTGGATCAGGAACAGCCGCAAGTGCGTGGCGACAAAGGTTTCCAGCTGCGCGCGCACCGGCCGGTCTTTCGGCAGGCCCGCCTCCATCGCGCCAATGATCTCGTCGTACCAGTCCTCGATCACCCGCAGGCACAGCTCGCGCTTGCCACGGAAATAGGTGAAGACCGTCGCCTCGGACACGCCCAGGCGCTGCGCGATGTCGGCCGTGGTCGCGTGTTCATAGCCCTTCTCGGCGAAGACTTCGCGGCCCACGCGCAGGATGTCCCGGATGCGTTGTTCGCTTTTTGCGCTGGCCGCGTTGCGGCGCGCCAAGGGGGCTGGGTTGATCATTTGTTGAGTATCACTCAAATCCTCCTTGTGCCGCAATCCGGATGCTGCTAGATTCGAACCCGATCAAACCAAATACAGGCTGCGCCACAGGACATGATTGAGCTTAGCTCAACATGACCCGCAAAACCCGCCAGCCCACACTGCCCGCACAGGAGACAAGCCGATGTTCGAATCCACCTTCACCTTCCCGCTGGGCGATGACATTGCCGCGCTGCGCGACGCCGTGCGCCATTTCGCACAAAGCGAGATCGCGCCACGCGCCGCGAAGATCGACCAGGACAACCTGTTTCCGGCCGATCTGTGGCGCAAGCTCGGCGAGTTGGGCGTGCACGGCCTGACGGTCTCCGAAGACTTCGGCGGCACTGGCCTGGGCTACGTGGCCCACATGGTGGCGATGGAAGAGATCAGCCGCGCCAGCGCCTCGGTCGGCCTGTCCTACGGCGCGCATTCCAATCTCTGCGTGAACCAGATCAACCGCAACGGCACGGACGCGCAGAAGCGCAAGTACCTGCCCAAGCTGATCAGCGGCGAACACACCGGCGCGCTGGCGATGAGCGAGCCTGGTGCCGGCTCCGACGTGGTCAGCATGAAGCTGCGCGCCGAGAAGAAGGGCGACCGCTACCTGCTCAATGGCAGCAAGATGTGGATCACCAACGGCGGCGATGCCGACACCTTGGTCGTCTACGCAAAAACAGAGCCTGAGCTCGGCGCGCGCGGCATGACCGCCTTCCTGATCGAGAAGGGCTTCACGGGCTTCAGCCACGGCCATCACCTGGACAAGCTGGGCATGCGAGGCTCCAACACCTTCCCGCTGTTCTTCGACAACTGCGAAGTGCCGGAAGAAAACGTGCTGGGCGGTGAAGGCAACGGCACCAAGGTGCTGATGAGCGGGCTGGACTACGAACGCGTGGTGCTTTCCGGCGGCCCGCTGGGCATCATGGCCGCCTGCCTGGACGCGGTCGTGCCCTTTGTGCACGAGCGCAAGCAGTTCGGCCAGAGCATCGGCGAATTCCAGCTGATGCAGGGCAAGCTGGCCGACATGTACTCGACCTTCCAGGCCTGCCGCGCCTATGCGTACGCCGTGGCCCAAGCCTGTGACCGTGGCGACCACAGCCGAGCGCTGCGCAAGGACGCGGCCGGCGTGATCCTCTACACCGCCGAGAAGGCCACCTGGATGGCCGGCGAGGCGATCCAGGCACTGGGCGGCGTGGGCTACACCAACGAGTTCCCGGTCGGCCGCCTGTGGCGCGATGCCAAGCTGTACGAAATCGGTGCCGGCACCAGCGAAATCCGCCGCATGCTGATCGGCCGCGAACTGTTCTCGGAGACCTGCTGACAAGCCGCCAAGGAGCACCCTCATGCGACGTGATCCCTTGACCCTCAGCCAGGACGCCGGCCCGTGCACGGTGCCGCTGATCGAACAGACCCTGGGCGATTTCTTCGACGACATGGTCCGCCGGCAGCCGGCGCGGGAAGCCCTGGTCAGCCGCCACCAGGACCGCCGATTCAGTTACCTCGAACTGCAGCGCGAGGTGAACCGGCTGGCCAGCGCGCTGCTCAAGCTGGGCCTGCAGCCGGGCGACCGCGTGGGCATCTGGTCGCACAACAACGCGGAGTGGCTGCTGATGCAGCTGTCCACCGCCAAGGTGGGCCTGGTGCTGGTCAACATCAACCCAGCCTACCGCACGACCGAGCTGGCCTATGCGCTGAACAAGGTCGGCTGCCAGGCGCTGGTGACCATGGCCCGCTTCAAGACCAGCGACTACCTCGGCATGCTGCGTGAGCTGGCGCCCGAGCTGACCGACTGCGCACCCGGCCACCTGCAGGCGGCCCGCCTGCCGGCGCTGCGCACCATCGCCTGGATCGACCTGGCCGGCGAAGGCGCGGAAGAACCCGGCCTGATTCGCTTCTCGGACCTGCTCGCGCAAGGCGATGCAGCCGACGCGCGCGTGACCGAAGTGGCCGCCACGCTCAAGTCCTCCGACCCGATCAACATCCAGTTCACCAGTGGTACCACCGGCTTTCCCAAGGGCGCCACGCTGACGCACCGGAACATCCTGAACAACGGATTTTTCATCGGCGAATGCATGAAGCTGGACCCGGACGACCGGCTGTGCATCCCCGTGCCGCTGTACCACTGCTTCGGCATGGTGCTGGGCAACCTGGCCTGCCTCACGCACGGCGCCACCATCGTCTACCCCAACGACGGCTTCGACCCCCTGGCCGTGCTGGAAACCGTGCAGGCCGAGCGCTGCACCGGGCTGCACGGCGTGCCCACCATGTTCATCGCCGAGCTGGACCACCCGCGCTTTGCCGAGTTCGACCTCTCCACGCTGCGCACCGGCATCATGGCCGGCTCGCCCTGCCCGATTGAGGTGATGAAGCGCGTGGTCAGCCAGATGCACCTGGAAGAGATCACCATCGCCTACGGCATGACCGAAACCAGCCCGGTGAGCTGCCAGAGCGCCACCGACACGCCGCTGGACCGTCGAGTCAGCACCGTCGGCACGGTGCAGCCGCACCTGGAGGTGAAGATGGTGGACCCGGAGTCGGGTGCCGTGGTGCCCCCCGGGCAGACGGGTGAGCTCTGCACCCGCGGCTACTCGGTGATGCATGGCTACTGGGGCGACCCGGAGAAGACCGCCGAGGCCATCGACGCCGATGGCTGGATGCACACCGGCGACCTGGCCACCATGGATGACCAGGGCTACGTGAACATCGTCGGCCGCATCAAGGACATGGTGATCCGCGGTGGCGAAAACCTCTACCCGCGCGAAATCGAGGAGTTCCTCTACCGCCATCCGCAGGTGCTGGACGTGCAGGTGGTGGGCGTGCCGGACCTGAAGTACGGCGAGGAGTTGTGCGCCTGGGTCATTGCCAAGCCGGGCCTGCCCGGCCAGCCGCTCACCGAGCAGGCGCTGCGCGATTTCTGCAAGGGCCAGATCGCGCACCACAAGGTGCCGCGCTACATCCGCTTCGTCGACGCGTTTCCCATGACCGTGACCGGCAAGATCCAGAAGTTCAAGATCCGCGACGCGATGAAGCAGGAACTTGGGCTCAACGAAGAGAAGACCGCATGACCGTGCTGAGCACCCAACTGAACCCGCGCAGCGAAGCCTCCCGGGCCAACGCAGAGGCCATGCGCGCACTGGTGGGCGACCTCCACGCCCGGCTCGCGAAGATCGCCGAAGGCGGCGGCGAGGCGGCGCGTGCCAAGCACCTCGCACGCGGCAAGCTGCTGCCGCGCGACCGCGTCGAGATGCTGCTGGACCCGGACACCGCCTTCCTCGAGATCGCGCCGATGGCGGCGTTCGAGGTCTACAAAGAAAGGGACGGCAGCGACGCTGCGCCTTGCGCCGGCGTCATTGCCGGCATCGGCCGGGTGTCAGGCATCGAATGCGTGATCGTCTGCAACGACGCCACGGTCAAAGGCGGCACCTACTACCCGCTGACGGTGAAGAAGCATTTGCGCGCGCAGGAAATTGCCGAGCAGAACCACCTGCCCTGCATCTACCTGGTGGACTCCGGTGGTGCCAACCTGCCCAACCAGGACGAGGTCTTCCCCGACCGCGACCACTTCGGCCGCATCTTCTACAACCAGGCCAACATGAGCGCACGCGGCATTCCGCAGATCGCCGTGGTGATGGGCTCGTGCACCGCAGGCGGCGCCTACGTGCCGGCGATGAGCGACGAGACCGTCATCGTCAAGGAACAGGGCACCATCTTCCTCGGCGGGCCGCCGCTGGTGAAGGCGGCCACCGGCGAGGTCGTGACTGCCGAGGACCTCGGCGGCGGCGACGTGCACACCCGCCTCTCCGGCGTGGCCGACCACCTGGCGCAGGACGACACGCATGCCCTCGCCCTGGCCCGGCAGATCGTCTCGCACCTGAACCGGCCCAAGCAGGCCCACCTGGCGCACATGGCGCTGCGCGAACCGCGGCCGCCGGCCTTCCCGGCCGAGGAACTGCTGGCCGTCATCCCCACCGACACCCGCAAGCCTTTCGACGTGCGCGAGATCATCGCCCGCATCGTCGACGGCTCCGAGTTCGACGAATTCAAGGCCCGCTACGGTGCCACGCTGGTCTGCGGCTTTGCGCACATCGAAGGCATGCCGGTGGGCATCGTCGCCAACAACGGCATCCTGTTCGCCGAGAGCGCCAACAAGGGCGCGCACTTCATCGAGCTGTGCTGCCAGCGCAAGATCCCGCTGGTGTTCCTGCAGAACATCACCGGCTTCATGGTCGGCCGCAAGTACGAGAACGAAGGCATTGCCCGCGCCGGCGCGAAGATGGTCACCGCCGTGGCCTGCGCCAATGTGCCGAAGTTCACCGTCATCATCGGTGGCAGTTTCGGCGCTGGCAACTACGGCATGTGCGGCCGCGCCTATTCGCCACGCTTCCTGTGGATGTGGCCGAACGCGCGCATCTCGGTGATGGGCGGCGAGCAGGCCGCCAGCGTGCTGGCCACCGTCAAGCGGGACGGCATTGAGCAGAAGGGCGGCCAGTGGAGCGCCGACGAAGAAGCTGCGTTCAAGGACCCGATCCGCCGCCAGTACGAGGTGCAAGGCCACCCGTACTACGCCAGCGCCCGGCTGTGGGACGACGGTGTGATCGATCCGGTGGACACCCGCCGCGTGCTCGCGCTGGGCCTGTCGGCCAGCCTGAACGCGCCAATCCCGGACGCGAAGTTCGGCGTCTTCCGGATGTAAAGCCATGAGCACCCCGATCGAACTCAAGCGCCCCAGCCCTCATGTCGCCGAGGTCTGGCTGAACCGGCCGGATGTGCGCAATGCTTTCAACGACGAAGTCATCGCCGCCTTGACTGCCACCTTCCGAGGGTTGGCCCAGGACGGCGCCCTGCGCGTCGTCGTGCTGGCCGGCCACGGCAAGGCCTTTTGTGCCGGTGCGGACCTGAACTGGATGCGCGCGATGGCCGACTACAGCTGGACCCAGAACCGCGATGATGCGCAGGCGCTGGCTGACATGCTGTGGACGCTGAACCAGTGCCCCGTGCCCGTCGTCGGCCGCGTGCACGGCGACTGCTACGCCGGTGGCGTCGGCCTGGCGGCGCTGTGCGACGTGTTGGTGGCCGTGGACAGCGTGAACTTCTGCCTCAGCGAAGGCAGGCTGGGCCTGATGCCGGCAACCATCGCGCCCTACGTGATCGCCGCGATGGGCCAGCGCGCCGCGCAGCGCTACTTCACCACCGCCGAGCGTTTCAGCGCCGCCGAAGCGCAGCGCATCGGCCTGGTCCATGAACTCTGCAGCGCCGAACAGCTGGACGAGCGCGTGGCCGCCATCGTGCAGGCCCTGGTCGCCAACAGCCCTGCCGCCGTGCGCAGCTGCAAGCGCCTGGTGCAGGACCTGGCCGGCCAGCCCAACACGCCCGCGCTGCGCGAAGACACCGCAAGGCGCATTGCCGACATTCGCGGCAGCGACGAAGGCAAGGAGGGCGTGTCCGCCTTCCTGCAAAAACGTCCGCCGGGCTGGCTCGCGAGCTGAGCCCAGACCGCCAAGGAGACAACAAAGATGTTCAAGAAGATCCTGATCGCGAACCGAGGCGAAATTGCGTGTCGCGTGGCCAAGACGGCAAAACGCATGGGCATCCGCACGGTGGCGGTCTACTCGGACGCCGACGCCCAAGCCGCCCACGTGCTGGCCTGCGACGAAGCCGTGCACATTGGCGGCGCCGCGGCCAGGGACAGCTACCTGCAATGGCAGCGCATCCTCGAAGCCGCCAAGGCCACTGGCGCGCAGGCGGTGCACCCGGGCTACGGTTTTCTGAGCGAAAACGAAGCCTTCGCGCGCGCTTGCGCCGAGGCCGGTCTGGTCTTCATCGGCCCACCGCCGGACGCCATTGCCGCGATGGGCAGCAAGTCTGCCGCCAAGTCGCTGATGGACAAGGCCGGCGTGCCGCTGGTGCCTGGCTACCACGGTGACAACAACGAGCCCACGTTCCTGCTGCAGCAGGCCGAGCGCATCGGCTTTCCGGTACTGATCAAGGCCAGCGCCGGCGGCGGCGGGCGCGGCATGCGACGCGTGGACAAGGCCGAAGACTTCATCGCCGCGCTGGCCTCCTGCCAGCGCGAGGCGCGCAGCAGCTTCGGCAGCGACCATGTGCTGGTCGAGCGCTATGTGACGCGCCCGCGGCACATCGAGATCCAGGTCTTCGGCGATACGCAAGGCCAGTGCGTCTACCTGTTCGAGCGCGACTGCTCGGTGCAGCGCCGCCACCAGAAGGTGCTGGAAGAAGCGCCAGCACCGGGCATGAGCGCCGAGCGCCGCGCCGAGATGGGCGCCGCCGCAGTCGCCGCCGCGAAGGCGGTGGGCTACGTGGGCGCTGGCACGGTGGAATTCATTGCCGAGGAAGTGAACGACGGCGACCTGCGCTTCTATTTCATGGAGATGAACACCCGGCTGCAGGTGGAGCATCCTGTGACCGAAGCCATCACCGGCCATGACCTGGTCGAGTGGCAGTTGCGCGTGGCCAATGGCCAGCCGCTGCCGGCGCAGCAAAACGAGTTGCGCATGCACGGCCATGCCATCGAAGCCCGCATCTGTGCCGAGAGCCCGGACGCTGGCTTCCTGCCCGCCACCGGCAGTCTTGACGTGCTGCGCTGGCCGGCCCACGTGGCCTTCGAGCGCACCGCAGGCACGGATGCCACCGCACCGGTGCGCGTGGACGCCGGCGTGCGCGAGGGCGACGCGATCAGCCCGTTCTACGACTCGATGATCGCCAAGCTCATCGTCTGGGGCGAGGACCGGCAGCAGGCGCTGGCACGGCTGGACGCCGCGCTGCGCGACACCCACATCGTCGGCCTGGCCACCAACGTGGCCTTCCTGCGCCGTGTG
>NZ_VIDT01000168.1 GCF_006519715.1 Ideonella azotifigens | reverse complement strand
GTGCCCAGGCATTGCAGGCCCAGGTAATCGCGGCCGGCGAACTGGGTCAGCTGCATGCCGGCGGTGGCGCCAGGCGCCGCCAGCGCAAGGCGCACACCCAGCGGCACGTGGGTCACGTCGCTGCTGGCAATGACACGCTGTTGCCCGTCGACCAGCATCAGTGCGATCTGTGGGCGCTCACCGCCCACGTCGGCAAAGATCCGGCTCATCTCGTCATCAAAACGGAAGCGCAGCAGCAGCACGCCCACCGGCCGGCCGACGGCGTCGGCAATGCGGTGGCCGTACAGCAATGCGGCGGACTGGCCGGTCGCAGCCAGGTCGCTGGCGCCAAAACGTTCGCAGAAACCGGCAGCGGCCAGGGCCTGGGCGACCAGTGGCTCGCGGCTGCGCTGCAGCGCCGGGCGGGCGGCAGGTTCGGCGTCGGTGCTGCCGTCGTCCAGGCGAATCAGCAGCGTGCCGTCGGGTGCGCAGAGCAGCACGTCGTCGTAGACGCTGTACTTGCGCTGGTATTCGGCCAGGCGCTCACGCATCGCGGGCGCGTCGGCCGCGCGCTGCGCAGCATCGGCAGCGCAGAAGCGGGCGACAACCTCGTCGGTCGCGAGAAAGCCGACGTCGGCCGTGCGCTCGAACAGGTTGCGCACCAGGATGTCGATGGCGCACTGGGCCTTGGCGGCGAGTTCGTCGGCCAGCTCGGCCTGGGTCTCGTCGGCCATCTGCTCGGTCAGGCGTCGCTGCAGCTGGTCGAAACGTTCTCGCGTGTCGATCAGGGTCGGCAGGATGGTGGCGGCTTCGGCCGGGCAGCTGATGGCGGCGCTGGATTCGATCAGGCGCCAGACCATGCCGAGATCGTGCAGGTCGCGCTCCGCCACCAACACCCGGCGCATGTGCGCGACGAGGTCCTCAGGACAAGTCATGGGTTTACCGTTCACAGTGAGGCATTGCTGCATGCTAGCCAGCGCCCGGAGAGCAGAACCGGCCAAGTACAGGGGAAGTACCGTGCATCTTTGGCAAAGCCCACGCCATGCCACACTGCCGGCATGCCAGCGCTTGACCCGGCGACGACGACGCCCACCGCCCAGCCCCTTGCCAATCGATTCAGCGACCGCTGCCCGCGCTGTGGCGGCGGTTTTCACTGCGGCGTGAACGACGCAGGCCCATGCGCCTGCAGCACCCTGAAATTGAGCGACAGCACCCTGGCCGCGCTGCGCCAGCGCTACGGCAGCTGCCTGTGCCTGCGCTGCCTGCAGGCCGTGGCGGCTGGCGCGGACGTCGAGCCACTGCCAGGCGCCTGATACAAAAATGGCTTCCCGAAGGAAGCCATTTTTTGTGGGGCGCGCCGGGGGTCAGGCAGCTGCCGGTGCCGGCGTGCGGATCAGGTAGTCGAAGGCCGACAGTGCCGCCTTCGAGCCTTCGCCGGCGGCGATGATGATCTGCTTGTACGGCACCGTCGTCACGTCGCCCGCTGCGAAAACGCCGGCCAGGCTGGTGTGGCACTTGGCGTCGATGATGATCTCGCCGAACTTGCTCAGCTCCAGCGTGCCCTTGAGGAACTCGGTGTTGGGCACCAGGCCGATCTGCACGAACACGCCCGCCAGGTCGAGCTTGTGCTCGGCGCCGCCCACGCGGTCCTTGTAGCGCAGGCCGTTCATCTTCTGGCCGTCGCCAGTGACTTCCAGCGTCTGCGCGTTGGTGTGGATGGTGACGTTGGGCATGCTCTTGAGCTTGTCCACGAGCACGGCATCGGCGCGCAGCTGGTCGGCAAACTCCAGCAGCGTGACGCTCTTGACCACGCCTGCCAGGTCGATGGCAGCCTCGACACCGGAGTTGCCGCCGCCGATCACCGCCACGTCCTTGCCCTTGAACAGCGGGCCGTCGCAGTGCGGGCAGTAAGCCACACCCTTGGTCTTGTACTCCTGCTCGCCAGGCACGTTGATGTTGCGCCAGCGCGCGCCGGTGGCCAGGATCACGCTGCGGGCCTTGAGCACGGCGCCGTTGTCCAGCACCACGCTGGCGTAGCCGCCGGGCTGCGCCGCAGCCTCCAGCTTGGCCACGCGCTGCAGCGTGATGATGTCCACGCCGTAGTGGCGCACATGGGCCTCGAGCGCCGCCGCAAATTTCGGCCCCTCGGTCTCCAGCACCGAAATGAAGTTCTCGATGCCCAGGGTGTCCATGGTCTGGCCACCAAAACGCTCGGCGACGATGCCGGTGCGGATGCCCTTGCGCGCAGCGTAGACAGCAGCAGCCGCGCCGGCCGGGCCGCCACCGATGATCAGCACCTCGTACGGGGCCTTCTCGTTGAGCTTGGCGGCTTCGCGCTTGGCCGCGCCGGTGTCGATCTTGGCCAGGATCTCGCCCACTTCCATGCGGCCATTGCCAAACGGCTGGCCGTTCAGGAAGACGCTGGGCACGGCCATGATCTGGCGGTCTTCGACTTCCTTCTGGAACAGCCCGCCATCAATGGCCACGGCACGGATGCGCGGGTTGAAGACCGCCATCAGGTTCATCGCCTGCACGACATCCGGGCAGTTGTGGCAGGTCAGGCTCATGAAGGTGTCGAAGGCGAAATCGCCATCGATGGCCTTGATCTGCTCCAGCACTTCAGGCTCGACCTTGGGCGGATGGCCACCAGCCCACAGCAGCGCCAGCAGCAGCGAGGTGAACTCGTGGCCCATCGGCAAGGCGGCAAAGTGCACGCCCATGTTGTGGCCGACGCGGGTGATCTGGAACGACGGGCGACGCTCGAAGGTGCCGTCGAAGCGGGCGCTGATCTTGTCCGGCGCGATCGCGGCGATCTCGGTGACCAGCTCGCGGATGTCGGCGGCACCAGCGGAATCGTCCAGGCTGGCAATCAGCTCGATGGGCTGGCTGATGCGTTCGAAGTAGGTGGCGAGTTGCGCTTGGGTGTTGCTGTCCAGCATGGCGTGATCCTTTCGTGGCACTTGTTTCATCAGGGCGAGTTGGTCCCGGCCCTCTTGAAAACCCACCACAGCGGACCGCTGGAACGGGTTTTCAACAGTGCCTGAATTCAGCGAGAAGGTGGGCAAACACGAAGCCCGTCATCACACTCAACCGAGTCCAGCAGCCGCCGCGGATCCGGCTCTGCCGGTCCGCTGGTGGCGCCCCCTCGAAGGGGGAGGCGGCTTGCCGCCTCGGGGGTGGTTAGATTTTTCCGACCAGGTCGATGGACGGTGCCAGGGTCTTGGCGCCTTCCTTCCACTTGGCGGGGCAGACCTGGCCCGGGTTGGCGGCGGTGTACTGGGCGGCCTTCAGCTTGCGCAGGGTTTCCGACACGTCACGGGCGATTTCGTTCGAGTGGATCTCGGCCGTCTTGATGATGCCTTCCGGGTTGATCACGAAGGTGCCGCGCAGCGCCAGGCCTTCTTCCGGGATGTGCACGCCAAAGGCGTTGGTCAGCTTGTGGGTCGGGTCACCCACCAGCGGGAACTTGGCCTTGCCGACGGCCGGCGAGGTTTCGTGCCAGACCTTGTGCGAGAAGTGGGTGTCGGTGGTCACGATGTAGACCTCAGTGCCCGCTGCCTGGAAGGCGGCGTAGTTGTCAGCCGCGTCTTCGATCTCGGTCGGGCAGTTGAAGGTGAACGCGGCGGGCATGAAGATCAGCACGGACCACTTGCCCAGCAGCGATTCCTCGGTGACGGTGATGAACTTGCCATTGTGGAAGGCTTCGGTCTTGAACGGTTGGACTTGGGTGTTGATCAGGGACATGCTTTGGAGCTCCTCTGGCAGTTGGTGGTGGAAGTCAGTCAATCGACAGGACGAATATTAGGCCGGTCGCGCGATGTTTTGGATTGATTGATCGAATGTGTCTGATTGAGTGAAGCTATTGCGAAGCACCAACTTTGCCATTTCTTGCCAAAGCACTTAAGCTTTCGACATGAGCACGATGAACATCTCGCTGCCGGACAGCCTCAAGGCTTTTGTCGACGCGCAGGTCAGCCAACACGGCTACAGCACGAGCAGTGAATACATGCGGGAGCTGATTCGCCGCGACCAGGACCGCCAGCAGTTGCGCAAGCTGCTGCTTGCTGGCGCAGCATCTGCCCCCACGGTACCGGTCACCCAGGCCTACTTCGACAGCCTGCGAAAGCGGGCTCGTCAGGCAGACAAGCCTGCGCCGCAGGCGTGACGCCCAGACCGGTCATCCCACGCGAACAGGCAAATCGGGATGTTGACGAAGCCCTGGCCCACTATCTCAGCGAAGACGCTGAATCGGCGGCACTGGGCTTCATCGATGCGCTGGAAGACGCGTACACCCACATTGGCCTGCATCCAGCGACAGGTTCGCCGCGTTACGCCCACGAACTGGGCCTGCCCGGTCTGCGAACCTGGATCCTGACCGCCTACCCGCACCTGGTGTTCTACATCGAACGCGAGGACCACATCGACGTCTGGCGTGTGTTGCACGGCCTGCGCGACATTTCGACAGAGATGCGGGAACAGGCCGGGGACATTCAACCGCACTGCCCCACGTAGCCACAGGCGGTGCAGAAGTCGCAGCCGTCCTTGTGGATCATCGTCGCGTTGCCGCATTCCGGGCAGGGCTTGCCGGCCATCGGCACGACCTTGTCGGCCACCGAAGTGCGGGGCGCTGGCGAGGCCAGGATGCCCATCTCGCGCAGCGGGAAGCCCTCTTCGTCCAACACACCCAGCATCGCGTAGCGGTGGATCACCAGCCGGGCAACATAGGCCACCGTGCTCGGCCAGACCTGCTGGCGTTTCTGCCCCGGAATCGGCGCCATGAAGTGGCCCAGCGGCTCGCCGACGTTCAGCAGCTTGCGCAGCTTCATGCCGATCCAGGCTGGGTCGATGACCCGCATGTCCAGCGACAGCAGGCGCGCCAGCCCGTCGAACGCGCGTGGGTAGTTGCCGGAGAAGCCGAGCGCACACGGCCGGGTGACGTAGCCGGCCGGCGCGTCCGGGCTGGCCAGCGCCACTTCCTTCAAGGTCAGCGTGAAGGCTTCGCCGGTGGCCGGGTTGTCCACGTCGACCGCCCAGGCCAGCGTGCCCGCCGTGGTGGTGCGCGGCTCGTCGCGGCTGAACATCGCGTCCAGCACCGGCGTCGGCCCGTCCTGCAACGCGCCCAGCTGCTCGCAGCGCCAGCGAATCACGCTGGCCGTCGCGGCGACCACGCCAGGAAACAACCGCTTCTCCCCGCTGGGCGGAAAGGCCATCTCGAACGCGCGCTCCTCGGCGACGGTCGCCAGCGCGTCGAGCTTGAGCTTGAGCCATTGCGGGTCGTTGACGCGCATGTCCATCGACAGCGTCTTGGCCAGCGCACCCAGGCCACGCGGCTGCTCTGCACCGTTGACCCAGACTTCAAACGGCAGCGTGCGGCCGAACAGCCCGCCGTCCGGCCCGGCTTCGGCCGGCAGTTCACCGACGAACAGCGCGAAGTCGCCGTGCGGGTGCTGGATCATGTAGCTCCAGGCCGGATTGCCACCGCGCAGTTCCGGTCGGCCCGGCCAGCGCAAGGAAGTGAGCACCGGCTTTGGCAGCTTTTCCAGTTTCAGGCGCTGGTTCGCGCCGTCGGTGGTGAGGGTCGTGAGCGGTGCAGGCGTGGCGCTGGGCGTGGGCTCGACGCTGAGCACCGAGCCCAGGATCGCATTCGGCCGGTAGGTCGCCAGGCCCTTCAGCCCGCTTTTCCACGCCGTCATGTAGAGGTCCTGGAAATCGACGTAGGGGTAGTCCGCCGGCACGTTGACGGTCTTGCTGATGGACGTGTCGATGCAGGGCGCGACCGCCGCGACCATCAGCGCGTGCGCCTCGGCGCTCATCTCCAGCGCGGTGACGAAGGCCTCCGGCAGCGGCGTGTCGGCGCCCTTCAGGTGGCGGAACAGGCGCCAGGCATGGTCCTCCACCGCATATTCCTTGAAGCTGCTGTCGGGCATGCGCTTCTTGCGGGTGTAGGTCCAGCTGAAGGCCGGCTCTATGCCGTTGCTGGCGTTGTCGGCAAAAGCCAGGCTGATGGTGCCGGTAGGTGCAATGGACAGCAGGTGCGAGTTGCGCAGCCCGTGCTTGCGGATGCGGTCCTTCACCGCCTGCGGCAGACGCGAGGCGAAAGTGCCACGCGAGAGGTACAGGTCCGCATTGAACAGCGGGAAGGCCCCTCGCTCCTGGGCCAGGTCCACGCTGGCGTCATAGGCACCGTCGCGCATGATCTCGCTGATCTGCCGCGCCATGTCGCGCGCGGCCGGCGTGTCGTAGCGCAGGTTCAGCATAGCCAGCGCATTGCCGAGGCCGGTGAAGCCCAGCCCCACGCGCCGCTTGTTGGCCGCCTCCTCCTGCTGGCGCGGCAACGGCCAGACGGTCACGTCCAGCACGTTGTCCAGCATGCGCGTGGCCACCTTCACCACCTCGGTGAAACCGGCCGCGTCAAACCGCGCACCGGGTTCGAACGGCTCCACCACGAAGTGAGTCAGGTCAATGGAGCCGAGGCAGCAACAACCATAAGGTGGAAGTGGCTGTTCGGCGCAAGGATTCGTTGCCGCAATCGTCTCGCAATAACTCAGGTTGTTGTCCTGGTTGATGCGGTCCAGGAACAGCACGCCGGGTTCGGCGTGGTCGTAGGTCGCGCGCATGACCTGGTCCCACAGGCCGCGGGCGGGCACGCGGCGGTAGACCCACAGGCCGTCGCCGCGCTGGTAGGCGCCGGCAGCTTTCTGCTTGGCGCCGGGCTCGGCGCGATGCAGCAGCTCGACCTCGCCGCCGGCCTGCACGGCTTCCATGAAGACGTCGGTCACGGCAATCGAGATGTTGAAGTTCTTCAGGTCGCCCTGGTCCTTGGCATGGATGAACTCTTCAATGTCCGGGTGGTCGCAGCGCAGCACGCCCATTTGCGCGCCGCGGCGCGAGCCGGCGGACTCGACCGTTTCGCAGGAGCGGTCGAACACGCGCATGTAGCTGATCGGTCCGGAGGCGCTGGACTGGGTGGAGCCGACCCAGGCACCGCGCGGGCGGATGCGCGAGAAGTCATAGCCCACGCCGCCACCGCGGCGCATGGTTTCGGCCGCCTCGGTCAGCGCGGTGTAGATGCCGGGCACGCCGTCTTCTTCGCTGGCGATGGAGTCGCCCACCGGCTGCACGAAGCAGTTGATCAAGGTGGCGCTGAGCGCGGTGCCGGCAGCGGAATTGATGCGGCCGGCCGGCACGAAACCGCGGCGCTGGGCGTCCAGGAAACGCGCGGCCCAGTGGGCTTGCTGTGCAGCGGGTTCCGCGGCGGCAAGCGCGTTCGAAATGCGAGCACGCACTTCGTCGACGCTGCGTTCTTCGCCCTTGGCGTACTTCTCGACCAGCACCTCTTCGCTGATGGCCTGCGGCGGCAGGTTGGCGAGGCTGGGGGCGGCCGACGGGCGGCGGCCAGTGGTGCTGGAGGTCTTGTTCATGGCGGGCAATGGCGCTGCGGAGGCTGTGGAAATCCACAGCCTCCATGATGAACCAAAGCGGCCTGCCGTGGGGCCTGTCTGCATGCACCCGAGGGTTTTAGCGGCGGCCGCCAGATAGGTCCGGATTTGCACCACTGATCCGGCTTCAGCCTCGCATTGAAAGCGTCGATAAACAGGGTCGAATCCGCAACACCCGGGCGGGGCGCGTGCCTGCAATGCACGCGAATGGAGACATCCGGCTTTTTTTGGAGGTTCCACGAAGTGAACAAGATGCGACATTGGAAGATCGGGACCCGGCTGCGGCTGGCCTTCGGCCTGATGGCGGCGATGCTGCTGCTGTCCAGCGGCCTTGCGCTGGCCAAGCTCAGCGCCATGCAGGAAAACGTGCTGCAGGTGACTGACAACTGGTTGCCCAGCGTGGTCACGCTGAGCGAGCTCGACGCGCTCATCTCCAAGGCCAGAACCGCGAGCCTGCGCCATGTGCTGGTGGTTGACGTCGAGAACAAGAACAAGGCCCGCGCGATGCGGGACCAGGCCGTGGAGAAGGAAATCCCGGAGCTGCTGGCGGCCTACGACAAGCTGGTTTCTTCGCCCGAAGAAGGCGAGTTGAAAAAGCAGCTGGACGCGCAGTGGAAGGCCTATGTCGCGGTTGACAACAAGCTGCTGGCAGCATCCGAAACCAGTCGGGTGCTGAGCGCCGTGATCGCCACCGGAGACTCGAACGACAAGCTGATGGCCTTGCTCGCGACCCACAAGGCCATGATGGAACTCAACCGCAAGGGCGCAGCCGACGCGCGGGCCGAGTCGGTGCAGGGCTACGAAGCTTCGCGCGTTGCGACCATTTCGTTTGCCGTTGCCGCACTGGCGATTGCAGGCGTGCTGGCCTGGCTGATCACCCGCTCGATCACCACGCCGCTGCAGGCCTCGCTGAGCCTGGCCACCCGGGTGGCCGAAGGCGACCTGACGATGCGCCTGCCGGCCGATGGCCGCGACGAAGTCAGCGCACTGAACCAGGCACTCAATGCGATGGCCGAACGCTTGGCCGAACTGGTCAGGCAGGTGCGCCAGAGCAGCGAAAGCATTGCCACCGGCTCCAGCGAGATTGCCACCGGCAACGCCGACCTGAGCCAGCGCACCGAGCAGCAGGCCGCCAATCTCGAAGAAACCGCTTCTTCGATGGAAGAGCTGACCTCGACCGTCAAGGCCAGCAGCGACACCGCCCAGCAAGCCTCGCAGCTGGCCACCGCGGCCTGCGCTTCGGCGACACGCGGCGGCGAAGTGGTGGGCCAGGTCGTCAGCACGATGAACGAGATCACCAGCAGCAGCCGCAAGATCGGGGAAATCATCGGCACCATCGACGGCATTGCCTTCCAGACCAACATCCTGGCGCTGAACGCTGCGGTGGAAGCGGCGCGGGCCGGCGAACAGGGCCGCGGCTTTGCGGTCGTGGCCGGCGAAGTGCGCAGCTTGGCGCAGCGCAGCGCCGAGGCGGCCAAGGAGATCAAGAGCCTGATCGGCGCCAGCGTCGAGAAGGTCGAGACCGGTTCGCGCCTGGTGGGCAGCGCCGGCACGCAGATGGACGACATCGTCGCCCAGGTGCGCCGCGTGGCCGACCTGATCGGCGAGATCAGCGCCGCCGCCCGCGAGCAGAACGATGGCATCGGCCAGGTCAACACCGCCGTCACGCAGCTGGACCAGGTGACGCAGCAGAACGCCGCGCTGGTTGAGCAGAGCGCCGCCGCGGCCGACAGCCTGAAGCAGCAGGCCGCCAAGCTGGTGACC
>NZ_VIDT01000167.1 GCF_006519715.1 Ideonella azotifigens | reverse complement strand
TGCCGACGTCAGCCGTGACGCCACCCGCACCGACGGTTTCCTGCCGTTCTGGCGCAAGGAAGAGAAGGTCTGGCTGGAAATCTCGCCCGAGCAGCTGAACAAGCCCTTCCTGCTGACGGCCAACATCGCCCAGTCGGTTGGCGAGCGTGGCCTGTATGCCAGCCAGATGGGGCCGGACTGGATGGTCGAGTGGCGGCGCATCGGCAACCTGGTGCAGCTGGTCGCGCTGAACAATGAATTCCGCCCGGGCGCCGACACGGCATCGCGCGAAAGCGTGCGCCAGGCCTTCTCCGAAAGCCTGATCGGCTCGGCGGCGGTGGCCAGCGCGCCGCACCCCGAGCGCAAGAGCTTCCTGATCGACGCCAGCTTCCTGCTGGCCGACCTGGTGGGCTACTCCACCCGGCTGGAAGCCGCCTTCCGCCTGCCTTATGGCCTGGACCGTGGCAATTCCTCGTTCGACCAGTTGCGCGCCGATGCCAGCCTGACCTCGCTGAGCGCCAAGCTGCACTTCAGTACCCCGCGCCTGCCGGCCCCGCCGATGACGCCGCCGCCGGTACCGATGCCGCCGCCGCCGACCACCACGCCGGACCCGCGCAGCCTGTTCGTCACGGTGGTCTACAGCATGGCCAAGCTGCCCGAGCAGCCGATGGCCGCGCGCCTGGCCGATCCGCGGCTGGGTCACTTCACCGAAGACTTCACCGACTTCAGCGGCGACTTCAAGCCCAACCAGCGGGTGCACTACATCACCCGCTGGCGGCTGGAGAAGAAGGATCCGAACGCGGCGCTGTCCGAGCCGGTCAAGCCCATCACCTACTGGCTGGACCGCAACATTCCCGAGCGCTACCGCGGCGCGGTCACGGCTGGCATCCTGGAGTGGAACAAGGCCTTCGAGAAGATTGGCTACAAGGACGCGGTGGTTGTCAAGCAGCAGCCGGACGATGCCGACTTCGACACGATGGATGCCGAGCATGCGTCCATCCGCTGGTTTGTCGGCTCCGACGTGGGCTTTGCCATTGGCCCGAGCAAGCACGACCCGCGCAGTGGCGAGATCCTGGACGCCGACATTGGCATGAGCGATGTGTTCGGCCGCGGTGCGCGCCGCCTGATCGTCGAAGACCTGGGTGGCAGCAGCGCGAACAGTGCCGCGCGCGCTTCCGTGCTGTCAGCCCGTGAAGCCGCCGAGCGTTGCGACTACGAACACGAGTCTGCCGCCGAAATGAGCTTCGCGATGGACCTGCTGGAATCGCGTGGCGACATCGCGCCCGACAGCCCCGAGGCCGATGCCTTCGTGCAGGCCGTGATCAAGGACACCATCATGCACGAGGTGGGTCACACGCTGGGCCTGAAGCACAACTTCAAGGCCTCCACCACCATCAGCCAGGCGCAGCTGAAGGACAAGGCCTGGACCGAGGCGCACGGGGTCTCCGGCTCGGTGATGGACTACAACGCCTACAACCTGCCGCTGCGCGGCGAGACCGCCGCCGCGCCCAACAACAGCACGCTGGGCCCGTACGACTACTGGGCGATCGAATACGCCTACAAGACCATCCCGGCCGAGCAGGAGGCCGCCGAGCTGGGCCGCATTGCCGGCCGCAGCACCGAGCCGGCGCTGGCCTATGCTGACGACGCCGATGCCGAAGGCGGCCCGATCGGCGGGCTGGACCCGTTGGCCAACCGTTTTGACCTTGGCGACGATCCGTTGGCGTATTACAAGAAGCGCTTGACGCTGTCCAGGGAGCTGTGGGAACGCGTGCAGGCCCGCACGCCGCATGCGGGCGACGACCCGTTGCGCGCGCGCCGTTCGCTGGCCAGCGGTTTCCGCCAGCTGCGCAACCTGCCGGAGATGACGGCCAAGTACGTGGGCGGCATGGAAACCGTGCGCGACCTGCCCGGCACCACCGGCCGGCCGGCCTACAAGCCGGTGGCCCCGGCGCGCCAGCGCGAGGCGCTGAAGTTTCTGGCCGACGGTGTGTTCAGCGTCGACAGCTTCCAGTTCCGCCCCGAGTTCCTGGCCTCGCTGAGCCCGGACTACACCGAGTGGGAGCGCGACAAGCCGGTGCCCATCCCGGCCATCGTGCTGGCGCTGCAAAGCCAGGCACTGGACCGGCTGATGGCTGCCAGCACCGCGCAGCGTGTGCTGGACCTGCCGGCCTACCTGAGCCCGGCAGAACGCAAGGGCACGCTGACGCTGGACGAGGTCTACGGCACGCTGCAGTCTGCCGTGTGGAGCGAGCTCAAGAGCGGCAAGGAGATCGACAGCATGCGCCGCAACCTGCAGCGCGAGCACCTGAAGCGGGTGGTCACCGTGCTGACGCGCGGCGGCGCCGGCTTGCCGGCGGATGCGGTCAGCCTGGTGCGCTGGCAGGCCGTCAAGCTGCAGACCGAGCTGCGCACGGCGGCCAACAAGCCGACGCTGTCGGTCGACAGCCGCGCCCACCTGGCCGAAAGCCTGTCCAGCCTGAACGAGGCGCTGAAGGCCACGATGAACCGAAGCTGAGCCGCAGTCCTGGGTCTTTCAGGCCCTGACGGCCAGCGCGGCGAGCAGCTTCTCGTGCACGCCGCCAAAGCCGCCGTTGCTCATGCACAGCACATGGTCGCCCGGTTTGACCGCGGCCACCACGGCCTTGACGGTGGCTTCGATGGTCGGGCAGACGACGGCCTGCTCGCCCATTGGCGCCAGCGCCTCGGCGGCGTCCCAGCCCAGGCCGCCGCTGTGGCAGAAGGCCAGGTCGGCTTCTTCCAGTGCCCAGGGCAGCTGGGCCTTCATCGAACCGAGCTTCATGGTGTTCGAGCGCGGCTCGAAGACGGCCAGGATGCGGTCCAGGCCGACCTTGCGGCGCAGGCCGTTGATGGTGGTGCGGATGGCGGTGGGGTGGTGCGCGAAGTCGTCGTAGACCTGCACGCCGCCGGCCTCGCCGCGCAGTTCCAGCCGGCGGCGCACGTTCTGGAAGCTGCCCAGGGCTGACGCGGCGGCTTCGGGCGCCACGCCCACATGCTCGGCCGCGGCAATCGTCGCCAGCGCGTTGAGCTGGTTGTGCTCGCCCAGCAGCGGCCATTCGACGTGGGCGATCTTCATCGAGCCGCGCAACACGTCGAAGCTCTGCGGCTCGCCGCGCGCGCGCAGCGTGCCGGGCTCTTCCTTGCGCGCGCCAAAGCGCTGCACCGCGCTCCAGCAGCCGCGCTCCAGCACACGCTGCAGCGCGTCTTCGCGGGCGTTGACCACCAGCCGACCCTGGGCCGGCACGGTGCGCACCAAGTGGTGGAACTGGGTTTCGATGGCGGCCAGGTCGGCAAAGATGTCGGCGTGGTCGAACTCGAGGTTGTTCAGGATCGCGGTGCGCGGCCGGTAGTGCACGAACTTGCTGCGCTTGTCGAAAAAAGCGGTGTCGTATTCGTCCGCCTCGATGACAAATGGTGCGCCGGGCGCGGTGCTGCCCAGCCGCGCCGAGAGGCCGAAGTTCTGCGGCACGCCGCCGACCAGGAAGCCCGGCTGCAGCCCGGCCTGATCCAGCACCCAGGCCAGCATGGAGGTCGTGGTGGTCTTGCCGTGCGTGCCGGCCACGGCCAGCACATGCCGGCCCTGCAGCACGTTTTCCGCCAGCCATTGCGGGCCGCTGGTGTAGGGCGCACCGGCGTCGAGGATGGCTTCCATCAGCGGGTTGCCACGGGTCACGACGTTGCCGATGACAAACATGTCCGGCTTGAGTGCCAGCTGCTCGGCGCCATAGCCTTCGATCAGCTCGATGCCCAGCGCGCGCAGCTGGTCGCTCATTGGCGGGTAGACATTGGCGTCGCAGCCAGTCACGCGGTGGCCGGCCTCGCGCGCCAGTGCCGCCAGGCCGCCCATGAAGGTGCCGCAGATGCCGAGGATGTGAAGGTGCATGTTGGAGAGGGGCAGGGCCGAGGCGTCATCGCCTCGGCCAGGCGGAAATCTTAGGCGCGCAAATGCTGCATGCCGGCCCATTCTTCACCGGGCGCCAGTTGCACCGGCTCGGCAATGCGGGCGGCCTCGATGCAGAGGAAATGCTGCCAGTCGTCGTCGGGCAGGTCCGCGATCTTCGCAGCACCGCTCTCGCCGGGGTTCCAGATGACCACGTCGTCGAAACCCTGCATCGCAATCGAAGCCTTGCGGCCGATCTCGCGCAGCGTCAGCGCCCGGTTCACCTGGCGGTAGACGCGGTCGATGGGGCCGGCGAGCGTCAGCACGTCGCCCCATTGCTGGCCGGTCTTGTGCGTCGCGTCAGGGGCGTTGTCCTCGAAGTCGCAGCCTTGCAGGCCTTCGACCTGCAGCTTGGTGGGGTCGATGCAGCGCAGGTAGGTGTGCAGCGCGGCCTGGAAGGAGAAGGGCTTGTCGCCGGTGTTGGTCACCGCCAGCTCCAGGTCCAGCTCCTTGCCGGCCAGGCTCACCGTGAGTTCCAGCTCGAAGCGGTACGGCCAGTGCACGCGGGTTGCGATGTCGTCAGTGAAGCGCAGCACGCCGATGGCGTGGCCCGCGCGCAGCACCGATTCCGTGGCCTGCCAGGAGCGTGTGCGCACCAGGCCGTGGCGCGGCAGCGGGCCGCGTTCGTTGAATTGCGGGAAGATGACCGGCACGCCACCGCGGATCGCGGCCCCGGCGCCGTAGTTGGCGCTGGGCGACAGGTAGAGCTGCTCCTCGCCGCCGGCCGGGATCCACGAAACCACGTGGCCGCCGTGCAGCAGCACCGTGGCGCTGGCGCCGTCCGGCGCACGCAAACGCAGCGCGGGCTGGCCGAGGAAGCTGCCGAGCACGACCGCAGGATTCAGGTCTTCACTCATGCTGGGGCAAACGCGCTGCGGGCCGCGGCCACGGTGTCGGCCAGGTCGGCCTCGCTGTGGGCGGCGCTGACAAAGCCGGCTTCGTACAGCGCGGGCGCGAAGTACACGCCGCGGTCCAGCATCTGGTGGAAGAAGCGGTTGAAGCGGGGCTGGTCGGTGGCCAGCACTTCGGGATAGTTCTGCGGCAGCTGGCTGCCGAAGAAGAAGCCGAACATGCCACCTTCGCTGTCCACCGCAAACGGCACGCCGGCCGCTTCGGCCGCGCCGGCCAGGCCTCGTACCAGGCGCTGGGTCTTGTCGGCCAAGGCTTCGTAGAAGCCGGGCTTGGCAATTTCCTTCAGCGTGGCCAGGCCGCAGGCAGTGGCCACCGGGTTGCCGCTCAAGGTGCCGGCCTGGTAGACCGGGCCCAGTGGCGCGAGCTGCTGCATCACCTTGCGGCCGGCGCCAAACGCGGCCAGCGGCATGCCTCCGCCAATGACCTTGCCAAACACCGAGATGTCCGGCCGGAAGCCGGGGATGGCCTTGGCGTACAGGCTTTGCGCCGAGCCGAGGGCCACGCGGAAGCCGGTCATCACCTCGTCGAACACGAACAGCGCGCCGTACTGGTCGCACAGTTCGCGGATGCGCTTCACAAACGGCACGCTGGCGCGCACGAAGTTCATGTTGCCGGCAATCGGCTCGATCATCACGCAGGCGATCTCGTTGCCCTGCGTGCGGAAGGCTTCCTCGATCTGCGCGACGTCGTTGTAGGCCAGCACGAGGGTGTGCTGCACCACTTCCTGCGGCACGCCGGCGGAGGTCGGGTGGCCGAAGGTGGCCAGGCCCGAGCCGGCCTTGACCAGCAGCGCATCGGCATGGCCGTGGTAGCAGCCTTCGAACTTGACGATCTTGCTGCGGCCGGTGGCGCCGCGCGCCAGGCGGATCGCGCTCATGCCGGCTTCGGTGCCGGAGCTGACCAGGCGCACCTGCTCGATGCTGGGCACGTGGCGGATGATTTCCTCGGCCAGTTCGACTTCGCGCTCGGTCGGCGCGCCGAAGCTGAAGCCGTCATGCGCGGCCTTCAGCACGGCGTCCAGCACGGCCGGGTGGCCATGACCCAGGATCATCGGGCCCCAGGAGCCGATGTAGTCGATGTAGCGCGTGCCCTCGGCGTCCCACATGTAGGCGCCTTCGGCTCGGGCGATGAAGCGCGGCGTGCCGCCGACGGCGCGGAAGGCGCGCACCGGCGAATTGACGCCGCCGGGAATGGATTGCTGGGCGCGCTCGAACAGGCCGGCGTTGCGGCGGTTTTGGCTGGGATTCTCAGTGGACACGGCGCGAGCCTCCCGGCGGCAGTGTGGCATCGTCCGGCGTCACCGCGCCAGGCTCGCCTGGCAGGACGGGCGGCTCTTCCTCGTCGGGCGGCAAGGCCCAGAAAAAGCGGTCCGGCACCACATGGCCCATGCCGGGGCGGAAACCCGCGTCCAGGCTCTGGTCCAGGAACTGCAGTGCTTCGCCGACGGCGGCCTGCAGTTCGCTGTTGACCGCCAGCAGCGAGGCCAGCGCGGCGGACAAGGTGTCGCCAGCACCGACAAACGAGACTTCGAACAGCTCGAACTTCTCGCCGGTCAGGGCGCCCTGGGCCGAAGCCAGAACGTTGTCGATGAACTGACCTGCCTTGGCCGGCAGCATCACGCCGGTCACCAGCACGAAGCGCGTGCCGTGTTCGGCCGCGGCCACGGCCAGCTCGCGCGGCGAGGCCGGCCGCTCGTTGTCCCATTCGGGCAGCAGGAAGTCGGTCAGCGTCTTGTGGTTGCCCACCAGCACCTCGGTGGCCGGCAGGATCAGCTCGCGGAAGGCGTCCAGGTAGCTCTGCTGCTCGTCCTCGTCGACCCAGGACAGGTTGGGCAGGTAGGAAACCAGCGGCACCTCGGCATAGTCGGACAGGATCTCGGCCACGGCGCTGACGTTTTCGGCCGAGCCGAGGAAGCCGACCTTGAAGCCGGTGACGGTCACGTCTTCCAGGATGCTGCGGGCCTGCTCGACGATGGCGTCGCCCTCGATCACGTGCTGGTCGAAGATCTCGGCGGTGTCGCGCATGATGATGGTGGTCACCACCGGCAGTGCGTGGGCGCCCATCGCGGCGATGGTGGCGATGTCGCCGCCCAGGCCGCTGGCGCCGCTGGGGTCGCTGGCGTTGAAGCTCATCACGCAGGCCGGCGACGGCGCTTCCTGCAAGGCGTCGTCGGCGGTGCCGGCGTCGGAGGGAATGTCTGTGGTCATGGTGATGGCCTGGCGCAAGGCGTTCGGCGGAAGGCGCGAACCGGCGGGCCGGCACGATGTGTGGATTGTTGGAGCTTTGTTTGAGCTGTGTTGTGTATGTGCCGACAAACCCTTGGGATTTCGCCTCGGGCCGTCGCTATACTCCGGGCCGATTGTAGTGATCTGGCATCGAACCCGTGAGCGAAAACCGAACCTGGATGTGCCTCATCTGCGGATGGCTTTATGACGAGGCGGCCGGGGATCCTGAGCACGGCCTCGCCCCTGGCACCGCATGGGCCGATGTGCCCATGAACTGGACCTGCCCGGAGTGCGGCGCACGCAAGGAAGATTTCGAAATGGTTCAGATCTGAAGACCGCGCACATGCACGCTGCATGGCACGACGCGGGCTCGCCAGGCGCACAAAGACGCTATTCGTTGAGGGGCGCAAGGTGACCACATTAGGTCTGACGGAAACGCCGTCGGCAGTGACCAAGGTATTGGTCATCGATGACAGCAACACGATTCGCCGCAGCGCGGAGATTTTCCTGCGCCAGGGCGGCTATGAAGTCTTGCTGGCAGAGGACGGCTTCGATGCGCTCGCGAAGGTCAATGACCACGAGCCGCACATCATCTTCTGCGACATCCTGATGCCGCGGCTCGATGGCTACCAGACCTGCGCCATCATCAAGCGCAACCCCCGTTTTGCCGATGTGCCGGTGATCATGCTGTCCTCGAAGGATGGCGTGTTCGACAAGGCGCGCGGCCGGATGGTGGGTTCCGACGATTACCTCACCAAGCCTTTCACCAAGGATCAACTGCTGCAGGCAGTGGCGCAGTTCCGCGCCCTCGCCACGCAGCGTTGAAACCGTGGCGGGCCCGCCTCTTGCTGGCGGGTATCCGCGGCCGCCTGCTTTTTGGGTAGTCCCATGACCATTCAGAACATTCTCCTCGTTGACGACTCGAAGACCGAGTTGCACTTCCTGACCGAGCTTTTGACCAAGCGCGGCTTCTCGGTGCGCACTGCCGAGAGTGGTGAAGAGGCCATGCGTCGGCTGGCCGAGGCCAAGCCGGACCTGATCTTGATGGACGTCGTGATGCCCGGCACCAACGGCTTTCAGCTGACGCGGGCCATCACCCGCGACCCGCGCTTCTCCGACGTGCCGGTGATCATGTGCACCAGCAAGGGGCAGGAGACCGATCGGGTCTGGGGCCTGCGCCAAGGCGCACGCGATTACGTCGTCAAGCCGGTGAATGCCGATGACTTGATGGCCAAGATCCAGGCCCTGGGCTGAGCCCCCCGGCCCGCTCGCGACAACGATGTCCAACAAGGAAGCCCTCAGGGAATTGCAACTCCGGCTTGCCAGCCGCTTGCAGGCGGCGCGTGAGCAGCCGCGTGAAGCCGGGTGGCTGGCGGTGGAATGCGGCTCCGCTGGCCTGCTGCTGCCGCTGGGCCAGGCGGGCGAGATCCAGTCTGCCAGCGTCGTGACGCCGGTGCCGCACGCGGTGCCCTGGCTGGCCGGCGTTGCGAATGTGCGCGGCCAGCTGCATGCCGTGCTGGACCTGGCCGTCTTCCTGGGCCTGCGCGAGCCGCAGCCGGGTGTCGCGCCGCGTACCGGCGGCCAGCTGGTGGTGCTGAATCAGTCGATGCGCGTGAACTGCGCGCTGTTGATCGACCGTCTGGCGGGCTTGCGTGACAGCGAACAGCTGCAGCGCCTGCCGGAGGGCGACACGCCGAGGCCGGCCTTTGCGCCGCGCCAGTGGCGGGGCGCCCAAGACCGCGTGTGGGATGAGCTGGACCTGTCTGCGCTGGTCCACGATCCGTTGTTTCTGGATGTGGCCGCCTGACGATGGCGGTCCCCTGCTGCCGCTTGCTGCGGCAACCCCTGTGAGGAAGACATGAGCCTGCTCGATCAGTTCAAGGACAAGTTTGGTGCCCGCCCGACCGAGGAGGAGACGTCCCGAGCCGAGTCCGTGCCTCAGCCGGCCGCAACGCCTGCCGTGGCTGCCCATGCCGACCAGGAAGTCGACCTGCTGCTGAGCCAGATCGACCAGCGCCTGGGCCAGCAGGCCCAGGCGGCGATCGAGCCCGATGTTGCACTGGCCGCGGCCGCTGCTCCGGCTGCGCCCGTTGCCGAGGTGAGCGAAGAAGAGGCTGCCGCTTCGCGCCTGGCGCCCGAGCTGTCAACCTTCGGCGAGGCCAGCACCGGCTTGCCGTTGATCGGCCGGCGTCC
>NZ_VIDT01000166.1 GCF_006519715.1 Ideonella azotifigens | reverse complement strand
CGACGTGGTCGACTGGCTGGCCGACATGGGTTATTACGACATGCCGGTCACCGCCCACCCGCTGCGCGAAGGCGTGCGCGACAACACCAACCACTACGTGGCCGGCCGCGACGGCGGGCGCGACATCGACCTGCGCCGCTTCGCCCTCGAAGGCATGCAGCTCTACGGTCCGCTGCAAGCGCTGGATGGGGACACCCTGCGCTTCGCGCCGACGCTTGCCGCCGCGCTCGACAGCGCCGACCGCACCTACAACGGCATCAACGCCAGCATCGACGCGCACATTGCCAAGCTCGGCCTGGACGCGCCGCCGCCCAGCGTCTACACGCCGCTGTGGGCGCCGGAAGGCGAGCGCGAGACGCTGTCGCTCAGTGCGTCCGGCATCACCTCCGTCATCTGGTGCATCGGCTTCGCGCCGGACTTCCGCTGGCTGGCAGCCCCGGTGTTCGACGGCCGTGGCCACCCGGTGCACGAGCGCGGCGTGACCGGCGTGCCGGGGCTTTATTTCCTCGGCCTGCCATGGCTGCACACCTGGGGTTCGGGGCGCTTCTCCGGGGTGGACCGGGACGCCGCCTTCATTGCTGAACGCATCCTGGATCGCCGCGCAGGCCCCAGCGCCGGGGTGGCCACCGCCGCGACCGAAGCCTGTCCCGCCTGAGCCGGCCACTGACCTGCGGCTTTGGACGGGTCACTTCCTGAGCCAAGGTTCGTCGGCTGACCGCATACAGTCATGCGCTCGCGACGAGCCTGACGGGGAACTGCTTGAACGATTGGTTGGAAAGGCAAATGGCGCATCGCTGGGCGGGTTGGCCAGCCGGCGGTACCGTGGACTGGCACGAAGGTGTGCCGCAGGTCTGCAGCGCGCTGCGCGACATGGCGCTGTATGACGGTCATGCCAGGGCCTACGATGCCCTCAACGGCTTTGATCAGATCTGCACCTGGTCCGACGAGCGTCAGTGCTTCCAGCACAGTGGTCGCCGTGCCGGGCGGCCGCTGCTGGGCGTCCGGCAGACGAAGTTCGCGAACCTGGTCTGGTCGTGGGGCCTTCAGGGCAAGTTCCTGACCAACTGGAGCGACGCGCAGGGGTGGGACTACCGCCACAGGCTGCCAGGCCTGGGCGGCATCCCGGTGATCCAGTATTGCCGGCGCGCCGTGCAGCGAGGGCAGGTGGTGCTCATGCCGCTGCCTCGCTACTACATGGGCCCCGGAGGACCGAACCTGCCCGACCAGCCCGACCCGATGCCTTTCCGGGCCAAGCGCAACCGGCTGGCCTGGCGCGGCAGCCTGACCGGCACGCTCAGCGATTGGGACCGGGAGATCTGGTGGGTCGACGCCGTGTTCCGCGAGAAGGCCCATGCGCAGGACTTCGCTCGGGCCCGCCGGGTCACGCGCTGGCGGGCGGCAGACGAACTGCGCAAGAGTCCCTTGGCCGACGTGAAGCTGACGCTGACCGACCTGCAGCGGCTGCGAATGGCGGCCAGCGCACCCTTGCAGGATCTCTTGCGGGGGCTGGTTGGCGAGTGGCAGTCCAAGGAGGCCGCGCGCCAGTCCAAGTTCCTGCTGGTCGTCGATGGCAATGACATCGGCTCCAACAAGTACTGGAGCCTGCTCTCGAATTCGGTGGTCCTGCTGGTGGAAAGCGAATGGGAAACCGCGCTCGACGCCGGGCTTGTGGCGGGCGTGCACTACGTGCCGGTGCAAGCCAATCGCCAAGCCATCGAGACGACGGTCGAAGCGCTGTTGGCCGATGAGGCGCGCTGCGAATCGATCATCGCCGCAGCCCACGAATTGCTCGCGCCCCAGCTCCGGACGGACTGGCGTGATGCGGCCGACTGGCTCACGCTGCAGGCCTACGCAACCCGTGTGAGGTTCGTGCCACCGCTGCCGACCACCTGGTCCTTTTCGCGCGGCTGACCGCCCCTATACTCGTTGAATGAACCAGAAGGTACATGGGGCTGCGAGCACGGCGCCCGCACCCGCAGCGCGCAAGAAGATCGCCGCGACGGGCCAGGCCAAGGCGCAAGGCAGGGCCACTGTGACCCCCTCCGCCAGGACCGCGGCAAAGCCCAACCCCAAGCCCGCGCCCACGCGCACCAACGATCCCGAGCGCACGATGGCCGGCATCCTGGAGGTGGCCTACCGCGAATTCGCCGAGAAGGGTTGGGCGGGGGCGCGCATCGACGAGATCGCCGACGCCACTCACACCAGCAAGCGGATGATCTACTACTACTTCGGCAGCAAGGACGGGCTGTACTTGGCCGTGCTGGAGGAGGCCTACCGCCGGATGCGCGCCATCGAGGCGCAGCAGCAACTGGAAGATCTGCCGCCGGAGCTGGCGCTGCGCCGGCTGGTGGAGTTCACGTTTGACCATCACCAGGGCCACCCGCAGTACATCCGGCTGGTGATGTCCGAGAACATGAACCGCGGGCAGTTCATTGCCCAGAGCAGCAAGATCCAGCAGCTCAACGTGCCGGCCATCGACGCGATCCGCCAGCTCTACGAGCGCGGTGTGGCCGAAGGCGTGTTCCGCGCCGGGCTGGATGCGATCGACATCCATGCCTCGATCTCTGCATTGAGCTTCTTCAACGTCTCGAACCAGCACACCTTCGGGCTGATCTTCAAGCGCGACATGCAGGCCGCCGACAACCTGGCTACGCGCCGTCGCAATGTCACCGAGATGGTGGTGCGCTACGTGCTGAAGTAGCTCAGGGCTGCGGGCTTTCAGGCGCTTCGCGGGGTGGGCTCGCTAAGATTCGCCTAAATTCTTAGGAGAAATCCGTAATCGAGTTGGGTTAATCCGGAAATTCCTAAGTTCTTAGGCGAAACAGTAGCTCTAACGATGATTGGCTGGTAGAGTTCCTAAGAAATTAGGAGTTTTGACAGTGAAAGTCGTCATCAAGTCGCCAGAACAACTTGGCTTGGCTCTCCGAGCGGTGCGCCGCAACAGTCATGTGACACTGGACGTATTGGCGCAGACCGTTGGCGTCAGCAAACAAACCGCCACCAGTGTAGAGAAAGGCCAGGCGAAGCTGAGCACGATGATGGCCTTCCTGAGCCTCGTGGGCATCGAGCTCTCTGTCGACGTCCCTGAGGCAGCCATGGAGCCATTGAAGCGCCTTGAAAGGGCTCGCGCAGACAAGCAGAACCTGCCGGACGATGAGAGCGTCTGACATGCGCACGTTGAACGTCTTCATCGCCAAAAACCAGGTCGGAGTACTCGGAGAAGGTGATGGCATCTGGCGCTTCACCTACGACCCGCAGTGGGTCAGCCTTGAACGCAGCTTCGACATTTCGCCGGCCCTGCCGCGTGCGCGGCTCGAACATCTCGATGGTGGGTCTATGCGCCCAGTCCAGTGGTACTTCGATAACCTCCTGCCCGAAGAGCAGCTGCGCGTCGACATCGCGAAAGAGGCCAACATCCGGGACTCGCAAGACGCTTTTGCGTTGCTGGAGTACCTGGGTGCGGAGTCGACTGGCTCACTGACCCTGTTGCCGCCCGGCCAGGACCTGCTGGACACTGCCGAATACATCGAACTGACTGACGAGGAGCTCAGCGGCCGCATCGCCAATTTACCCAGGGTGACGCTGACAAAGGGCGCGCCAAAGCGAATGTCGGTGGCCGGGGCCCAGCACAAGCTGCTGGTCTCCATGTTGGGCGACAAGGTCTTCGAGCCCGTAGGCGCGACACCGTCCACCTACATCCTGAAGCCGGACCACCCACAGGCGCAGACATATCCTGCATCCGCCTTCAATGAATTCACCACCATGCGGATGGCCCGCGCCGCCAGGTTGTCAATTCCCCATGTGGCGCTGAGGTATGTGCCGCAACCGGTGTACTTCATCCAGCGCTTCGACAGACGAACGGAGAGGGTGGGCAACGCCAGGCGAGCCGCAGGGATGCCACCAGTGGTGCATCGGCTGCATGTGATTGACGCCTGCCAGCTGCTGAACAAGGACCGCCTCTTCAAGCACGCCGGAGCCAACCTCGATGCGCTCGTTGCCATCATTGCCAAGTGCACCAACAAGCTTGCCACCGCGCTGGCGTTGTTCAGGTGGCTGGTGTTCAACATCGTGGTCGCCAATGACGACTCCCACTTGAAGAACCTCAGCTTCTTTGTCGACCACGAAGGTGTCAGGATGGCGCCGCACTATGACTTGCTGTGCACTGGCGCGTACCACACCAGGGCCCTCGCCGATGAGGCTGGTCGCTGGAGCGACGTCAAGATGACCTACGCTCTGCCTGGCGCCCTGACGTTTCGTGAAGTCACCCTTGCCTCCGTTGTCGAGGCGGGCCAAATCCTCGGACTTCCGACGAAGGTTGCCCAAGACATCGTCAATGATGTTGCGACCAGAGTCGAGCGCGAGTTTGCTGTCATCAAGAAGGAGCACGAGGACTTCGCCTCGGAGTGCCCGCCAGCGCGGGCAGCCCACTACGCGCTGGAGGGTCGTCTTTTGCGAGTCATCGAACACATCACGCTCAAGGACATGCTGAGCAGGCTGAAGACGCAACCACCGGCCTGACGCAGGACTGGCGCACTGCGGGGAGGGGGTGGCATTGACGCCAACACTCGCCGGGAGTGTGTCGCGCGCAGGGGTAAACCCCGAATTTATAAAACGAACCAGTTCGTACATTACGTGTCGTGCAGATCGCGCCGGGACAGGCGCGGCTGGCCAGGGTGGGCGTTTCGAGGCCCCAAGGAGACACGGTGAAGAAACTGATCGACGGCTACTGCCGCCTGCTGGAGTACACGATTGCGCTGATGCTGGCGCTGATGGTGCTGCTGGTGTTCGGCAATGTGCTGCTGCGCTACGGCATGAACTCTGGCATTGCCGTCAGTGAGGAACTCAGCCGCTGGCTGTTCGTGTGGATGACCTTCCTGGGCGCCATCGTTGCGCTGCGCGACCACGGCCACCTGGGCTCGGACATGCTGGTCTCGCGCCTGGGGCCTGCCGGCAAGAAGGTCTGCCTGGCGCTGGGCCAGCTGCTGATGCTGTATGCCACCTGGCTGCTGTTCTCCGGCAGCCTTGCGCAGGCGCGCATCAACTGGGACGTGGAGGCGCCGGTGACCGGTGCCTCGGTGGCGATCTTCTACGGCTCGGGCGTGCTGTTCGCGGTGTCTTCCGCGGTGCTGCTGCTGCGCGACCTGGTGCGCACCCTCAGCGGCCAACTGGCCGACGATGAGCTGGTGATGGTGCAGGAGTCCGAGGACCTGGCGGCGATGGAAGCGCTGGGCCACGACAAGGCGCCGCCCATCGGGCAGGGCCCGAACTCGATGACCTTCCCGCGCTGAACCCGAGGGAGCCGTGCCATGACCGTCTTCATCTTCCTCGGTTCGCTGCTTGCCGTGATGGCGCTGGGCGTGCCCATCGCCTATTCGCTGCTGCTCTCGGGCGTGGCGCTGATGTGGCACCTGGACATGTTCGACGCGCAGATCCTGGCGCAGAACGTGATCAACGGGGCTGACAGTTTTCCGCTGCTGGCGGTGCCGTTTTTCATGCTGGCCGGCGAGGTCATGAACGTCGGCGGCCTGTCGCGCCGCATCGTCAAGCTGGCGCTGTCGCTGGTGGGCCACCGCCGCGGCGGGTTGGGCTTCGTGGCCATCGTCGCGGCCTGCATGCTGGCGGCGCTGTCTGGCTCGGCGGTGGCCGACACCGCGGCGCTGGCTTCGCTGCTGCTGCCGATGATGGTGCGCGCCGGCCATGACAAGGCGCGTGCTGGCGGCCTGATCGCCTCGGCCGGCATCATCGCGCCGGTGATCCCGCCGTCCATCGGCTTCGTGATCTTCGGCGTGGCGGCCAATGTCTCGATCAGCAAGCTGTTCCTTGCCGGCATCGTGCCTGGGCTGCTGATGGGGCTGAGCATTGCCATCGCGTGGTGGTGGGTCGCCAAGCGCGAGAACATCGTGCCGCCGCCCAAGGCTTCGCTGGCCGAGCGGCTGCATGCGCTGAAGGAATCGACCTGGGCGCTGGGCCTGCCGGTGATCGTCGTCGTCGGGCTGAAGATGGGCGTGTTCACGCCGACCGAAGCGGCGGTGGTGGCGGCGGTCTATGCGCTGCTGGTCTCCACGCTGGTCTACCGCGAGCTGCACTGGCGCCAGCTGAAGGACGTGTTCGTCACGGCAGCGAAGACGACCGCCGTCATCATGTTCCTGGTCGCCGCGGCCATGGTCTCGGCCTGGCTGATCACCGTGGCCGACATCCCCGCCAAGATGATCTCGCTGCTGGAGCCTTTCATGGGCAACCAGACCCTGCTGCTGATCGCGATGATGGTGCTGGTGATGGCCGTGGGCACGGCGATGGACATGACGCCCACCATCCTGATCATGACGCCGGTGCTGATGCCGGTGGTCAGGGCCGCCGGCATCGACCCGGTCTACTTCGGCGTGCTGTTCATCATCAACAACGCCATCGGCCTGATCACGCCGCCGGTGGGCACCGTGCTCAACGTGGTGGCCGGCGTGGGCCGCATGAAGATGGACGAGGTCACGCGCGGCGTGCTGCCCTTCATGACCGCGCAGTTCATCGTGATGTTCCTGATGGTGTTCTTCCCCTGGCTGGTCACCGGCCCGGCGCGCTGGTTCCACAGCTGAACACCTGGCTTCCTTCCCCGAGATTCAGACCCGAAAACAACGGAGACACGACAACATGAAGCGACTCTTCCTGAAGGCCACGCTGGCCGCGCTAAGCCTGGCCGCCTTCGGTGCCGCCACTGCGCAGGACATCAAGGAACGCACGATCAAGTTCGCCACGCAGAACCCCAAGGGCCATCCGCTGGTGATGGGCATGGAGAAGTTCGCCGAGCTGCTGGCGGCCAAGAGCGGCGGCAAGCTGCAGGTCAAGCTGTTCCCGGGCGGTGTGCTGGGCGGGGACGCACAGAACGTCTCGGCGCTGCAGGGTGGCACGCTGGAGATGGTGACGCTGAACGCCGGCATCCTGGCCTCTCAGGTCAAGGAGTTCGCGGTGTTCGACTTCCCGTTCATGTTCGGCAGCGCGCAGGAGGCTGACGCGGTGGTGGACGGCCCGTTCGGCCAGATGATGCTGGCCAAGCTGGACGCCAAGAACCTGCACGGCCTGACCTATTTCGACCTCGGTTTCCGCCAGCTCACCAACAGCAAACGGCCGCTGACCAAGGCCGAGGACATTGCCGGCCTGAAGCTGCGCGTGATTCCGAATGCGATCAATGTCGACTGGGTCTCCGCGCTGGGCGCCAACCCCACGCCGATGGCCTTCCCCGAGGTCTACGCGGCGATGGAGCAGAAAGCCATCGACGGCCAGGAGAACCCGCTGTCGGTGATCAACATCAACAAGTTCTACGAAGTGCAGAAGTACCTCACGCTGAGCAACCACCAGTACAACCACCAGGCGGTGCTGGTCAGCCAGAAGCTGTGGGGTGCGCTTAGCAATGACGAGAAGAAGCTCTTCAGCGACGCTGCAGCCGAGGCCGCGAAATACCAGCGCCAGGTCGCCAGCGAGCAGACCGGCCAGGCGCTGGACGCACTGAAGAAGGCCGGCATGCAGGTCAGCGAATTCAGCCCGGCCGAGCTGGCCAAGATCCGCGAGAAGCTGAAGCCGGTGATCGACAAGCACGCGGCCATCGCCGGCGTTGAGACGGTCACTGCGCTGCACGCCGAGCTGGCCAAGCTGCGCAAGTAGACGCCGGGCACAACGCCGTTCCCCTTCCTTGTTCGCGCGCCGCTTCGAGGCGGCGCGGCAGGCGAACTCATGCCTGTTTTTTTGACAGAGCCCACAAAGACATCCCTTCCGAGGAGCGACATCCCATGAACACCCGCCCACGCCTGCACCACCTGAACACCACCGCCGCGGCCACCGTGCTGCTGCTGTCGCACGGCCTGGCCGCTGCCCAGGCCACGCCGGCCACGTCCAGCGTCACGCTGTTCGGCCTGCTGGACGTCAACATGTCGCGTTACTCGCCCGGCAGCCATGCTGGTGGCGGTGTGCAGAACGTGATCAATGACGGTGTCGTCAACGGCCTGAACGGCTCGCGCTGGGGCATCCGCGTGGCCGAAGACCTGGGCGGCGGGCTGAAGGCTTCGGTGCTGCTGGAATCCGGCCTGAACGCCGACACCGGCACCCTGGGCCAGGGCGGCCGGGCGTTTGGCCGCCAGGCCTTCATTGCACTGAGCGCGGCCAATGCCGGCGAGCTGCGCCTGGGCCGCCAGTACATCCTCAGCGACTCGGTGGTCGGCCAGGGCAACCCGTTTGCCAACGCGCTGGTCAACAACCCGACCACGGCGGTGACCAACATGGGCAAGGCGCTGCCAATGTGGTTCAACGCACCGCGGGCCGACAACGTCGTGCAGTACCAGACGCCGAACTGGGCCGGCTTCACCGCGGCCGGCCAGATCGCGCCGGGCGAAGGCACGGCGGACCGCTTCCACGGCCTGCGTGCCGTCTACAGCAGCGGCCCCTTCTACACCGGCCTGACCTACGAGTGGAACAAGTCGCGCACGACCGGCGAGAACACCAACAAGTCGCTCAGCTTCACCGCCAACTACAACTTCGGCTTCATGAAGCTGGAGGGTGGCCTGCAGCGCAACACCGACCTGGCCACCGGCAGCGTCAATGGCGCAGCCTCTGGCGTCACCAACCTGCTGGTGACCGGCGACAGCAGCTTCACCGCGCACGAGATTGACGGCTGGACCATCGGCGCCGAGGTGCCGGCCAGCACCGCACTGGTCTTCGGCCTGAACTTCACGCGCATGAAGTACGAGGCGGCCAGCGGTGGCGCGAATGCAGACCTGGGCAAGCTGGCGCTGACCGCGCGCTACGGCCTGTCCAAGAACACCTTCCTGTACGCCGGCGGCTCCATCGCCACCGGCGAGCTGAAGGCATACATCAGCCAGAAGCAGGTGCTGCAGGCCGGCCTGCGCATGGCGTTCTGAGCGAGGGCGCGGCGATGATCAGCGGCACCACCACGCTGGTGGCCCATCTCGGCTACCCGACGCACAGCTTCAAGGCGCCGATGATCTACAACCCGTATTTCGCGCACGCCGGCATTGACGCCGTGGTGGTGCCGATGGGCGTGCAGGCGCCCGAGTACCCAGCGGTATTGAGATCGCTGTTTCGGCTGACCAACATCCGCGGCGCGCTGGTCACGATGCCGCACAAGGTCAGCACCGTGGCCCTGCTGGACGAAGCGACGCCGGCGGTGCAGATCGCTGGCGCCTGCAACGCGATCCTGCGCCGGCCCGATGGCAGCCTGCTCGGCGACCTGTTCGACGGCGAGGGCTTTGTGCGCGGCGCTTTGCGCAAGG
>NZ_VIDT01000165.1 GCF_006519715.1 Ideonella azotifigens | reverse complement strand
GAAGAAGCGCAGCAGAAGGCCGCGAAGAACACCTGGCGCATGGCCAGGCCCGACCTTTTTTCGGTGCGCAACACCTCGGTCGAGGCCTACCTGCAGCCGATGGTGCACGAGATCAAGTTCAGCCGTGCCGACCTGCTGTCCGACCTGCGCCACGAGGCCAAGCGCCAGGCCTACCAGTGGCTGTGCTGCGAGTGCTACTACGTGTTCCCGGCGGGCGTGGCCAAGCCCAACGAGATCCCCAGCGAATTCGGCGTCTGGGTGCTGCACGGCAGCCTGAAGGAAGGCCGCTTCGAGCTGCTGCGCCCGGCCCGCCACATGGGCTGCACGCTGCCCTTCCCGGTCTGGCTGGCCCTGGCCAAGGCCACGCCGCTGCGGGCCGACGAACTCGAGGCGCCGCAGGCCACGCTGGGCGAAGCCGGCGACCCACCCGCGGCGGGCCTGCAGCCGTGACCCCATGATCTACACCGTCGCCGTGCGCGAGCTGTGTGAATTCACGGCCAAGCAAGGCGACCTGGACCTGCGCTTCACGCCGGCACCCACCGCGGCCGAAGGCATTGCCGGCCACGCGCTGGTGGCCGGCCGGCGCGGCGAAGGCTACGAGGCCGAAGTCAGCCTGAGCGGCCAGTACGAGCAAGCCGGCGTGACGCTGCAAGTGCGCGGCCGGGCCGATGGCTTCGATGCCCGCCGCCAGCGCCTCGAAGAGATCAAGACCCACAAGACCCGGCTCGAACTGCAGCCTGACTCGCACCGGCAGCTGCACTGGGCGCAGCTCAAGGTCTACGGCTGGCTGCTGTGCGCGCAGCAAGGCCTGGCCGAGCTGGAGCTTGCCCTCGTCTACCTGCACATTGGCAGCCAGCAGGAAACCGTGCTGCTGCAGCGCTGCAGCGCCGCCGAGCTGCGCCAGCACTTCGAACTGCACTGCCAGCGCTTCCTGCTGTGGGCGCAAGCCCAGCTGGCGCACCGCGCCGCGCGGGACGCTGCGCTGCAAAGCCTCAGCTTCCCGTTCGGCGAGTTCCGGCGCGGCCAGCGCCCCCTGGCCAAGGCCGTCTACCAGACGGCAGCCGCCAGCGGCTGCCTGCTGGCACAGGCACCCACCGGCATCGGCAAAACGCTGGGCACGCTGTTCCCGCTGCTGAAGGCAGCGCCCACGCAGCAGCTGGACAAGGTGTTTTTCCTGTCCGCCAAGACCTCCGGGCGCGCGCTCGCGCTGCAGGCGCTGCGTGCGCTGTCGCCAACCAAAGAGGTGCCTGAATCACCACCTCTGCGCGTGCTGGAGCTTGTCGCCCGCGACAAGGTCTGCGAACACCCCGGCCAGGCCTGCCACGGCGAAGCCTGCCCGTTGGCCAAGGGCTTCTACGACCGGCTTCCCGCGGCGCGCACAGCAGCCGTCGCCGAAGCCGGCCTGCTGGACCAGGCCCGCGTGCGCAGCGTCGCGCAGCAGCACGCCGTCTGCCCCTACTACCTGAGCCAGGAGCTGGCGCGCTGGGTGGACGTGGTGGTGGGCGACTACAACTACTACTTCGACAGCAGCGCGCTGCTGCACCACCTCACACAGGCCAACCAGTGGCGCGTGGCGCTGCTGGTGGACGAGGCGCACAACCTGGTCGAACGTGGCCGCAAGATGTACACCGCCGAGCTGCAGCCACTCACGCTGGCCCAGGCCCGGCGCTCACCCGCCACCAAGGCCCGCGCGCCGCTGAAGCGCGTGCTGGACAAGCTGCGCCGCTGCTGGGCCGCGCTGGACACGCCCGAAGCCGAGGACTACCGCTGCCTGGCCACGCCACCCCAGCCGCTGCTGGACGCATTGCAGCAGGCCACCAGCGTGCTGAACGATCACTTCGCCGAACACGCCGCCGAGTCCGACGCCGCGCTGCAGGCCTTCTACTTCGAAGCCCTGCACTTCACCCGCTTGGCCGAAAGCATGGACAGCCATTCGCTGTTCGACCTGACCCGGCAGCGCGGGGCAGCGGCACCGCGTGGCGGCCCCGCCAGCCTGCTGTGCCTGCGCAACCTGCTGCCCGCCCCCTTCCTGGCCCCGCGCTTTGCCGCCGCGCACTGCAGCACCCTCTTCTCCGCCACGCTGCAGCCCGCCCGTTACTACGGCGACCTGCTTGGCCTGCCGGAAGACCACCGCTTCATCGACGTCGAAGCCCCGTTCGAAGCCGCGCAGCTGCAGGTGCAGGTCGCCCGCCACATCTCCACCCGCTACCCACACCGCCAGTCCTCGCTGCAGCCCATCGCCTCGCTCATCGCCAGGCAATATGCTGAGCGCCCCGGCAACTACCTGGCCTTCTTCAGCAGCTACGACTACCTGCAGCAGGTGGCCGAACTGCTGGCCGCACAGCAGCCGGAATTGCCGCAGTGGCAGCAAACCCGCCAGATGAGCGAAGCCGCGCAACACGATTTCCTCGCCCGTTTCACCGAAGCCGGCCAAGGCATCGGCTTCGCCGTGCTGGGTGGTTCATTCTCGGAAGGCATCGACCTCCCCGGCCGCCGCCTCATCGGCGCCTTCGTCGCCACCCTCGGCCTGCCCCAGGTCAACCCGGTGAACGAACAATTCCGCCACCGCCTGCAAACCCTGTTCGGCGCCGGCTACGACTACGCCTACCTCTACCCCGGCCTGCAAAAGGTCGTGCAAGCCGCAGGCCGCGTGATCCGCACGCCGGAGGACCAGGGCGTGGTGCATTTGATTGACGACCGGTTTGCGCGGCGCGAGGTGCAGGCCTTGTTGCCGGGGTGGTGGTCGAGGGCAGCGGCGTCGCAGGCTTGAGCCGAGCCTGCAAAACCGTAACCGGAGCGCAACGGGGTAATCATCGATTTATTGGGGCAATTAGAGATCAAATTACCCAATCCGTAGTAGCTTGAGCTGCCACCAGAGTCGATAGACCGCAAACCGCGGGCAAGGGCCGAATTGCAGCGATTGCTGTCCTTCGCTGGGACAGCCGTACTCACGTTGACTGCCATAAAGCGGCCACTGGACGTGATGACCTAGGAGCGCACAATTAGGTGCTGTGCTGGTAGCTTGCGGTGGCGCACAGGCGCGACCACCCTCGCTCCAAGCGAGCGTTGTGCTCACTCCTGCGAACAGGCGCTGCGTCGCCTGGCATCCCAACCGCCATAGGGTGGGCGCATATGCGTCAACCGTCCAGATTGCCCTCGCCGTACTGATACTTCCTGAGCGCGATGCCCTCATCAGCGCGCTGACGCTCAGCGGCGCTCAAGCTGTCCAGTTGTGCAGACAGCCATAGCGCGAATGAGCGAACCTTGTCGTCTGGATCTGTCAGCCATGCGGCAAGCTCGTCGCGCTTGCGTTCATACGCCTCCGCCAAGCCGTATTCGCCCCAAACGCCGCCCGTTGTCTCCAGAGCAGCAGCCAGTTCTCGCCACGCTCGCGAGTTCTCAGGCACAACCCTCACGATCGCCTTGCAGACATCCAGGATGGGCGCGTTCCCGCCGTAGGTACGAAGTACTGCCAGCGCGAACTCGAGGTCCTGCTCATCCCCGCTCGCGACGAACCTGAGCAGCGGTGCCTGAAGCTGATGCTCGAAGTTCGGGAAGGCGCCCTTCAGCAGCCTGCCTCCACCTCGATACGGGAACATCACGCGAGCCTCTTCATCCTTGAAGCTTTCACGCACCATTGTCAGGAGCTCTTTTGGATGTTGCGAAAGGAGCTTCTGCAAACCGTGCAGGCTATAGGGGATGGCTTCGAACTTGTCCTCCAGCGCGCTGCGACCCTGAGCACGACGGTCAGCACGTTCTTGGGTCTCGGCTTCGAGGCGCTTGGACAAGAAGCTCAGGATGGATTCGATGTCATGCTCACCGATGGCACGCAGCACCTCCTCGGTCTGGTAGTCCAGCTCAGGCAGAGAACTGAGACTGCTCAACACCTCGGCCCGTTCGTGAGGTTCCAATTTCACGGCCAGCGCCCTGAAGTCGCTGCCGAACCAGTAGCGGCGGGCCCAACGCGCGTCATGATGCAGCGCCAGTGCACGCAAGCCGTCCATGAACACCTGCTTGGCCGGCTCAGATCCATGGACGTACAAACTTGCGGCGACGCCCATTGACATGGCCAGCGTGTCTCGATCGTCTATCTCTGTGGCACGACGGACGATGGCGGCAAGCGTCTGCACACGATCACCGTTGTCCTTGAACATGGATTTGGCGATTGCGATCAGATGCTCTCCAGCAACGATCCAGCGTCGCTCCAAAGCTTCAACATCCGCCTTGCGCGAGCTCGAATGCAGCCCGATGAGCATGGGGATGAGGAACGGGCGCATACGCGCCTCATGGCCCTCGATCAATGCCATCACCAGATCAGGCTTGCGCTGGGCAAGCAACTCCAGGAAGTCGTAGAACACCGGGAAGGTCGCGAGATCGTCCGACTCCGTCTTGGCGAACTCGAGAATCCGCTCATGCCATTCGGCTTGATTCTCATCGTTGATCGACTGCACGTACGCTCGAGCTGCCTCCTGACGCTTGGTGTTCGAGTGGTCCCATTCCTCATCGTGGGAGCGCAGCTTTTCCCAGTCGCCGAAGATTCCGTCGAAGCCGACCAATTTCTTGTAAATCTGATACTGGGCGTGCCCCGCCACTGCATCACGGACTCTCAGAGCGGCGGCTTCCACGTCGGCAGAAGGAGCATGGTGGAAGTCCCAATAGGCGTCATGCTCGATGGTCTGGACGACGGGCAAAGGTTCTGTCGGTACGAGGTCGCACATGAACTCCAGGACCACGCGAGCGTCTCGCTCGAACATTCGGTTGCTCTCAGCGCTCTGGGAAACGCGCTCTCTATGGGTGGCAGAACCGAGCGCGTTGAGAATCGACTTCCTGTACGCCACATCCGCCTTCAGCGGATACATGCGCTTCAACAACTCGATCGCCGACAGTCGCATCTCGGCAACGCCGCCCTCGCTGGGCACTGAACCGCGGGAAAGGGTCAACGTGTTGTATGTCCAGGTCTGCCCCTCCATCGCAGACGACAACACCGTATTCAACACACGGCGGACCGCTGCGGCGTTATCGCGCAACTGGTCGTCGTCCAGACTACCCAGCCGAGCCACGATTTCCAGTTGCGGCTGTGCGCCAAGGCTATTGAAGTGATGAAGGTTGAACTTTGCGAAGTCCTCCAGTGCGCCCTCGGCCTTCTGGCGAACTTCGGCGTCAGCTGAGCGCGACAACTCGAGCAGGAAGTCCACGACTTCCGGAATGTGGGCATACCGGATCGTGTTCGGAACTTCGATCGCCTCGCGGATCAGATGGCCCGCCGATCGGTAGCGGTACTCCTGCTCCTCGATGGGCTGGCCCTCGTGCAGAAGTACTCGCGTGGCGACTGACCGGACGAAGCCCGAAACGATCGGCACCACGGCGCCGTGGAACCGGGGCGCCAGAACCGCCAGGGTCTTGAGCGCGTCCTGAAGCCGATCAAACTCTGCGTCACCCGCGAGCACGTTCTCTACGCTGCGCAGTTCCTCGCTGAGACGTTTCTCTACCGCCGGCGACGGGTTGTCGATCAACTTGGCCAGGGTGGCCCGGCGCAGATCAGAATCCATGGTCAAGCGCCTTCAACAGAAGTTCTTGGACGATTGCGTCCAACGAGGCCAATTTGGCCGTTTCCCGGTTCGTCGGCACCCAGTGGCTGCCGGTGTCGGTCAACGCGCCTGATACCTCTAGGGCCTTGGCTTCAACTTCAACAACGGCCCTGCGGATGCCGAGAGTTTCCAGGCGAGAGAGCAGGACCTCCTTGCCAGGCGTCTTCCAGGTCTCAATGACGCCGAGCAGGATGCGATCAAGGTTCACGAACTCCTTGCTTCGCAGCTGATCTAGCGGTACGGCAGGCTGGACTGCCGGCGCAGCAGCGCGAATCGGCACTACCGCGGTTTTGACGTCGATCTCGACATCGAGCTTTTCCAGGTCGTCCCAGACCTCCACACCAGAGTCGGTGAGGGTCGCGGCGAGTCGCTTGTCTTTGGTCACAACGCAATGACGACCTGGCCTATCGGTGTTGGCCAGCACAGCTTCCAAGATCCAAGCGTCAGGCAGATCCTTGCGACGGTTCTCACGCTTTTCCCGCGGGTTGAAGGGGGGCTTCGTACCGAAATAGCGCTGCCAAGCCTTCTCTGCATGCTCGCCAGTGTGAGGAAGCACCTCGATCTTGTGTTCAGCCAGGTATTTGGCCAACGCGATAACTGACTGACGATCCGCATCTTCTCGCGTGGGCACGATGAGCTCTACCTTCGGCAGTCCGGCGAGCAACATGCCCAGTTGACCCTTGCTCAACTCGTTCAGCCGGGTCACCGCCGCCCCGATGTGCTGATCAAAATCGTCGAGAAGCTGCGTGCGGCGCTCCTCCAACGCGATCTGCGGGAGATACAGTCTCGCCACACCCTGCTGTGCCCGGCGAAGCATGCGGACGAAATTCGGGTGTCCAAACGGGGTGTCGTGGAGATAGTTGGTGTCGAAATAGACGTGGAACAGGTCCATGGGCAGCGCAGGCAAGAACGCGTGTGAATGTCCTGACCGGAATGATAGGAGGGCCGCAGGCTGATGCTGCTTGAAAGTTCACCGGTTCAATCTGAGGCTCTGTTTCTGTTGCAGTTTAGGTGCTTCAACTACCGGTGTTTGCGGTAGCGGACGCTCGGATCTTCGACCTTGAATGACCCAGTTCAGCCTGCTGCAGTCGTCCGTTGGCGATCGGCGGCTCCACCTTGTTCGCATGGCCTCGGCTCAACAAGCCAGCACTGGGCCCCGCACGCTAGCTCACAGCAGTCCTGTTGTGGCCCGCGGGCGGCTGTGGCAGGTGCCAGTAAGGCGACTCGAAGGTCACTTCCACCGCGGGGCAGTCACCCTTGGGGTACAACTGCAGGCTGCGAACCTGACGTCCCTGTGCAGCGAAGATTCGACGGAGCTCTGCTTCGTCGGGCAGCTTGAAGCCGGGTTGGGTGTCCAGCATGATCCGGGCCGCTTCGCGGTGGCCGGCGAGCGCCGCCCAGTCCACCGTGGTTGCCGGCAGCAGCAGTTCGGCGCTCTCCAGATGCGGCCAGTGCCTGAGGGCGCCAAAGGAGTCGAACGGGCCTGCTACGTCGAGCATGAAGACCCAGCGCAGCGCTCTCAGGCCTTCGACCCCCTGCAGCATCGTGAGCTTGGGGCACTTGAACACCTCCAGCACCTCCAGCCGATCCGAGCTACGGAGGGCGGAGATGTCGCTCAGGCTTCGACAGTTCACCAGACTCAAGGTGTTCAACTGGCGCCAGGCTTCGATGCCGGCAAGATTGGCAAGGGGCGCACCGCGCAAATGCAGGGACTGGAGCTGGCTGCATGCTGCCAGCAAGTTCAGGCTCTTGAGCTTTCGCGGCCGGTAGAGCCGCAGGCGCTGCAGGCCCGGGTTCTGCAGTAGTTGCGGTGACAGGGTTTCGGCATCGAGGCAGGAGAAGGTCTTCAGCTTGGTAAGTTGGCGGTAGTCGCCATGCACCGGCGGCGCGCTGGGCAGCCAGATCTCCTCCAATTCACTCAGCAGCGGGAGATCGGCAAGCGAGATTTCGTCCGACGGGCTCCGCAGCTTCTTGATCTGGTGGGCATGCGGAGCCAGCGCCTTGAGGCTTGGGACGCCGCGCCCGGGGCTGACGCAGTCGACAGCATGTTCGACCAGGGCCGCCTCGGTCGCTGCGGTCCAGCGGAACATCGTGAGGTCGAGGTGCCCATCGAACGGGTCGACCGTCAGGCAATAGTCGTCATTGCGTGCCAGCAGGTCGGGTGCCGGCCAGCGCCAGTGGCTGAACACGCAGTCATGCGTCTCGCCCAGCGCCTGCATCGCCGCCACCCACTCGGACAGCGCCGCCTCTTCCGTGATCAGCGGTGCCGAACGGCCTCCAACAACCCAGGTTTCGTGCTCCAGGTAGCGGCTGCTCCGGGGAGCGAGGTGGCCCGTGGCGGGCTTGGCTTCGACGTGGTGCCCCAACTGGTTCAGCACCGCCGCAATCTGCTCGGCATTGCGCTGCTCGTTGGTGGCGAAGCCAAATTGCACGGACTGCGGCTGCGCCGCCTGGCGGTGCGCCCGCAGGATGCGCAGCTGGGTTTCAATCACGCCCGGCCCCTTGGCCAAGCTGCGAGCGCGTCGCTCGTCAGTGAGAAAAACTGCCATGGGCCGCACGCCTCCTGAACTGGTCTTGTTCGCCGCATGCTACTGGCCATTAAGGGGGGCGCATCCCGAATAACTCAGTTCAGCCTGAAGCCAACGCCTCGCGCCGGGTGGCAGGTCTGCAGCGATCTGCTACGGTCGCGTGACGCATCAGCGGACCACTCGACCGGTCCGGATGCGAACGCCGGGCCCAACGGCTGGCTCCGCTGGCGAAGCTGTCAGCCAGACTGCTACAGGTCGTTCGACCGCTTCTGGAAGCAGCAATCACTGGCAGCGCCATAGTCGAACGACCGAGATCAGCCTCAAGCAGACACTGACTACCCACCTCCCCGACATCACCGCCGACAAGCCACTGCGATGGCTTGCCCAGCCGAAGGCTTCCTGGCCGGGCCTTCAAGGCGCAACGCTCAACCTCGGAACCTGGGAGCGCTGCCTCCGAAGCAGCAGCGCCGCCCTGCGGCGACGCATCAGCGCGTGAACGCAGGCCGCCAACGACGACGGCAAGATGGAACCCACAAAAAGCACGGGCGCTGGCACACGAAGTGGCAGCGCCCGCGGGGCGGTTGGGACCTGGCTACATCACGTAGGGAGGTCCCTCTCGGGCCAAGAGAATAAGGTCCAGGCGTTTGTTTCCTGCCTGATGGCAAAAGCCGCTCAGTCCTGCATGGCCTGCGCGACCAGCAAGGTGTCGGTGAACTGCTCGAAGCCGACGATCTTGCCGCTGGCCAGGCGCCACACGTGGGTGGCGCGCGCCTGCATCGACTTGCCGGTCTTGCGGTAGGTACCTGAATAGGTGCCAACGCCCACCACCTGCTCGCCGCCATCGATGAGTTTCTCCAGCTCGAAGCGGTAGCCCTCCCACGCGCTGCCGAGCACGGCGAACACCTGGGCGACGATCTGGTCGGGGCCGATCCAGGTGCCGGCGCAGGGGAAGCCGGCCATCTCGGTCCAGGCGACGTCGGGCGACACGTCGGCCATCATGCCGGCGATGTCCTGGCGGGCCGAAGCAGCACAGTGGTCGGCAACGATTTGCAGGTTCGTTCTCATGGACGCTCCGGGGTCAGAGGGCGCAGCCGTCGGCGTCGCAGGCGAAGCGGTGGCCGGCGGAAATGGCGGTTGGCGGCGTCTGCTCGCGCAGCCAGTCCTGGAACTCCTGCGGCCGGCCCAGATGGCGCGAGGCGTCCACGCGGGTCATCACACCGCCGATGTCCAGCACGAAGCTGGGGAAGCCTTGCGCGCCGACCTGGGCCATCAGGCTGCGGGTGGCTTCGAAATGGGCTTGCACCGCGGCGCCGGTTTGCCGGTCCAGCGCGTCGGCGAATGGGGCGGGCGGCAGGCCGATGGCACCGGCCACGTCGATCAGCACCGCGCGGTC
>NZ_VIDT01000164.1 GCF_006519715.1 Ideonella azotifigens | reverse complement strand
AAGGCTTCGGCCTCGGGCGCGGGCTGCACCGACATGCCTTGCGCCACCAGCGTGGCCACCTGCGCCTCGTCCAGGCTGACCCAGCATTGGCCGCCGGCCTCGCGCAACACGCTGACGCGGCTGTCGAGGAAGCTGCGTTGCTCGGGCGCACGCTCAGGGTCGAAGCGCACAAAGGCTTGGATCGTGGCCATGGGAGCCTCTGCTTCTGGACGCTAGTTCTGGACCATCGGGTCGATGTCGACCTTGCGGCCGCTGGCCGGTCGGCCGGGCGACAGGATCTGCGCGATGGGCAGGCCCTCGTCTTCACCGAGCAGGCGTTCGACGCGCAGGGCCAGCTCAGCCGTCAGGTTCACCGTGGCCACCGTGCCGTTGACCGTGCCGGCCACGAAACTCAGCTTCTTGAAGCTGCCAATGGCCTGGTAGCTGCCGCCGTTGAAGGCAAAGCCGGCTTGCTGGCGCAGCGTGTCGCGGTTCAGCAGCAGCACGGCCAATGCCAACGCGGCCACCTGCGCGGCTGTCTCGTCGTCGGCCGCGCTCAGGCTCAGCGTGGCCTGGTGCAGCAGCTTCAGCGACGAGCCCGCGGCGACCACGCCGTAATGCACTTCGAGCTGGTTGAAGTCTTCCAGCTCGCGGCCGGGGCGCGGCAGCACGCTGAAGGCCTTGGCGTCGGCCAGGTCCCAGCTCAGCTCGGTGGGCGACAGGGGGATCAGGTCGCCCACGGCAGAGCGCAGGTAGACACGCTTTGGGCCGGGGTATGGCGGGCGTGTCAGCGCGTAGGGGCCGGTGGGCGCCATCGGGTCGAAGGGCAGCAGGTCCACCGCGTCTTCCGGGCCGGGCTCGCCAGCGACCGGGTCGGCCGAGTTCGGGTCGAAGGTCCAGCTGTCCAGGCCGTAGCTGGTCTGCACGCCGCCGTCGCCGACAAACAGCGCTGGCAGCGAATCGCCCAGCAAGGCGGTGATGGCGGTCTGCAGCGCGAGCAGCATGGCGGCGACCCGGGCTCAGTGCGCCGGTGGCAGGGCCGCAGCGTGGCCGTTGACCGGCGGCGTGCTGGCGGCGATCTCGCCGGCCACGACTTCACCCGCCTCGACTTCATCGCCCAGCGTCTCCTGCAGCACCTGCACCGCGCCGCTGATGCGCAGCAGCGTGGCGCGCAGGTTCGCGGCCTGGCTCTCCAGGCCCTGCAGGGCTTCCTGGCCCTTGTCGTATTCGGCGCGCAGCTCGGACAGGCGCTGGCGCAGCTTGGATTCGATGTCGCTCATGATTCAGGTTCCTTATTTCTTGGTACGGGCCGCAGCCTTCGGAAGTCCGGTGCCGGAGACCGCACCGGTGCGCACCAGCGCGACCGGGAAGCTGGGCTGCAGCGCGTCCACTTCCTTGATCGTCCTGGCCTTGTCGATCTGCGCTTCGACGCGGTTGACCTCGTCGCGGAAAGCGTTGACGGTGGCCTTGATGCCGGCGACGCGGGTCTCGTCATAGACGCCCAGGCCGATGTTCAGCAGCTGGTAGTCGGGCACCAGCTTGGAGCGCTGCGCCAGGGCATCACCAGTCAGCAACTGCTTCTTGCGCTCCCGGGCCTGAGCGAGCGTCTCCGGCACCGGCTCGGCCGGCAGCGGTGGCGCATCGAGGTCAACCACCACGCCGTCCCTGATCTCGAAGCGGGCGGGCACGTAGGGCAGAGGGGCGCGGCCGAAGACCATGGTCTTGGGATCGAACCCTGGGAAAAGTTCTTCCGGCTTCAGCTCCCGGCCAGCGTCCACGTTGACCTGGAACAGCACTGCGTGGCTGCGCTTGTCGATGATGATGTTCATGCGATCTCCCGGTGCTCAGAGTTCGACGATCTGGATCTGGCGCGAATCGCCGTACCAGCAGCAGTACAAGGTGCCGGCGGTGGTGGCCCATTGCACCGAAATCGTGTGATTGCCCGCGCCGAGGTAGACCATCGTGGCCAGCGTGACGCCGCGCAGCTCCCAGCCGTTGTTGTTGAACTCGTGGCGGGTAACGTCATACACGCTGCCATCGACCAGAAGCCTGAAGTAGCCGGCGACATTGGCAGGCCCTTGGGTCTGCACGCCGTTGATGAACACGTGGATCTGGAACCACCTGTAGATGTTGGCCGGCACCGTCACGCTGGTCTGCATGTTGGGCACGTCCACATAGCCAGTGGACGTGGTGTTCGTCGAGTTCGTGGCGCGAACGATGCTGCGAATGCTGGTGTCGAAAATGCGGCCTCCGGCATACACCGCATACGATGTGGCACCAATCACTTCCAGCCCATAGCCGATGGAAGTTGCGTTCACGTAGCAGGCCGCATAGGTCTGAGGCAAGCTTCGCACGCCAACTGTGCCGGTGTTCGTGTCCGTGGTCAGCGACCAGCCCGCCGTGGTGCCGTACAGGCCCACGGTGGTGTCGCCCGCCATGCCGATGAAGGCTCGGTCTGCAGCCGGCGTGGTCTGGTAGAGCCACAGCCCGGCACTGCCGCTGGCGCCCTGGCGCAAGCGGATGCGGTCCCCAATGTCCACCTTCAGCTCGGTCGACGCCACGCCGATCGCGACATTGCCGCTGCTGTTCCAGCTGAGTGCGACCTTCTGCGTTCCGCCCGCCTGGGTCCCCAGCGCGCCACCGGCATTGCCCCAAAGCACGGGGCCGTCGGGATTGGTGCTGGCGAACAGCTTGCCGGTGCCGAACCAGCCCAGCCCGTGGAAGGTGTCGTTGCCGGCGCGCAGCATCAGGTTGTTGTCATTGAGCGCCAGGGTGCCGGCCACATCGAGCTTGGCTGTGGACGTGGCCACCGTCTTGCCGACGGCCAGCGTGCCGGACACCGACAGCGAGCCGGTGATCGCGTCACCGGCGCGTTCGACCTTGGCGGTGTCCAGGCGCTTGGTTTCGACGACGAGGTCGTTCCAGTCCTTGGACTTGAGCGGATCTCCGGCGCTCTTGGGAAATGGCAGGTCGGGCGTGAAGGCCATGGGGCGTCTCCTGAAGGTGCATTGCGGCCGAGCGGGTCACGTCAGAAGACGATGTCCCAGATCAGCGTGAGCTTGAAGGTGTTGGCCTTGGTCACGGCGTCGAAGACGACGCGGTTGTAGATCGTGCCGCCGGTGGCCGCGGTGAAGATGCCGGCCTCGCGCAGCGGCTCGGCGCCATTGGCTTCGCCGAAGTCGAAGACGGTCTGCAGGCTGACCTTGATGCGGCTGATGCCGCCGTCGACGACGTTGCTGTAGACCGGCGCGGCCACCGGGTTGCGCGCGCGCTCGGCCACCAGCTTCAGGTCGCCGTCGGCCGGCGCGGTGAATCCCGTCCCCACGCCCATGTGGCTGACGATGGCCGGCGGTGTGCCTGGCACGCCGGCAAAGCGCTGCGCCACCAGCGCCCTGCCCGCCTGCACGATGCGATTGGCATGGCTGCGGTCGAGCAGGATGCTGCCGTCCCGCGCCTGGGCAATCAGCCGCACCCGGCCTTGCATGTTCATGTTTTCCTGCATGGTCTTGCTCCGCTGTGTCTTGTCTATAAGAAACCGAACGCGCCGTCGAAGACCGCAACGTTGTAGACGCCGCCAATCACGAATCGCTCGCTGGCGTCGTGGTGCTCGGACTCGCTGTCCAGCGCGCCAATGGCCAGCGCCTCGCTGGCGTCCTGGGTCTCGGTGTTGCGCTGGTCCAGCAGCGCGCTGAACTGTTCCTTGGCCGCCTGGTCTTCCCAGGGCTGGCGCTCGCTGGACTCGAACGGCAGGTTGATCGCGTACTGCACCATGCCGCGCACGCCGGCTGCGCGGCTGTTGTCGACCACGCGCTGCATGGCGTCCAGCGACAGGCCCTTGAACAACTTGAAGCGGTCCTCGTAGCCCGTACCGTGCAACAGCCGCTGCACCGCGGCGCTGACGAAATACGGCACGATCACGTCGAACACCAGCGGCTGCAGGCGCAGCCACTGCATGCGCACCGAAAAACCGGCGCTGTCGAAGGTCTCGTCGCGGTCGAAGGCCGAAGCGTCGAACACCGCGCCGCGGGCAGCCTTGAAGACCCACTTCGACGCGCCCGAAGGCACGGCGGGCAAGGCAGGCGGCGACACGCCATCGAGCATCCTGAACTGGCTGCTGACGTCGGTGCTGGCGATGGACGCGCTGAATTCGGCCACCGTCGAGCCTGTGATCACCAGCGCCTGACCCTGAGGCACCTCAAATGCCGCGTCGGCCACCACGCCAGCGCCGGTGTCCTGCAGCGTGATCGACAGGCCGCGGCCGCCGCCCGGGCCGAAGGTCCATTCGATGCGCGGCGGCATGGGTTCCACGCTGCTGAAGTCCAGATTCAGCGTCGCCGTGCTGCCGCCCACCGTCGGCAGGCTGCTGCCCAGCACCACCTCCAGCTTGGGCGCGAACTCCTCCACCTGCACCAGCTGCGCCAGCCCGGCAATCAAGGCATCCGTGGCGCTGCTGGTGCCGCTGCGCGACTCCAGTTGCTGCCTGAACAAGGCCAGGTCGTAGGGCAGGCCCAGTGCGGCGCGCACCGCGCCCTTGACGGCGTCCACCGTGCCGCCGCCGATGAAGGACGAGACGGTGGACTTGACCAGCGGGCGGAAGGTGTCGTCGCCCTCGGGCGTGCCGTTCGGCAGCAGCCGCCGGGCCACGCCCAGCAGCGCGCCCAGCCCGTCCAGCCCGCCGCCCCTGGCGTAATCGATCCAGTGCGACTTCAGCAGGTCCTTGATGGCCGCATCGGCCTGCATCAGCTCGGCACCAAGCGCGTCCAGCACGGTGTAGAGCAGCGAGCCGTCCTCGTGCGCCGCGTAGACGTCCGGGAACAGCGCGACGAGACGATCCGTCTTGAAACTCATCTTGCGCTCCGCCTGTTCACGCCAGGGCCAGCGGCGCAGGGCCGCCGCGCATGCCAGGGTAGGCTGAGGCCTGGACCATCACCTGCAGCGATGCGGCTTCCAAGCCGGCAAGGCCAGGAATGCTGATCGTCGCGAACGTGGCCGCGGCGCTGCTGGCATTGGTGAAGGTGACGGTGCCTGTGGTCTGCCCAACCTGCTGCAAGGACTGGCTGGGCGCCGCGGTGGGCCGGCCGCGCACCGAAACCGTGAGCGCCAGCTTGAAGTTGCGCAGCGTCACGGGCAGATCGGCGTCATCGCGGATCGCAACCGTGCAGGCCAGCGTGTTGCCACCGGTGAGCTTGGCGTTGCTCACTGCCAGGGCCTGCAAGGGCAACACCGAAATCGCGCCTTCATCGGGCCGAACCTGCGCGCCCGGCTGGATCAGGAACGGATCGGTCGTGACCGGCACGCCATCGGCATTCAGCTGTGCCTCGCCCACGTCCGCCAGCCCGGCGACCTGGAACACCAGCGAGGACAGCTTGCGTGCCGACACCGGCTCGCCAATGCCCAGGCCGTTCAACGCCTTGACCACCGCGGTCTTGTAGCGCGCAAAGGCTTCCTTGCCAGCGCCGGCCACGTCCGGGATGACCAGGAACTGGCCCGACAGCGTGACGGTGGAGACCTTCTTGACGTTCGCGCGGATGCCGGCGGCGCGCGTCTTGTCCACCGTCGCCTTGACGGCATCCTCGATCTCCGGCTTGCCGGTGGAAAACAGCACCCGGACCTCGCCCAGCGGGATCTGCGAGTCGACCGAGAAGTCGCTCACCTCAACGCTGTCGACCCCGTCGATGCTCAGCACCGCAAAGCGGATCGCGTTCAGCGTGGCATTGCCGGCGCGCTCCAGCGCGTGCTTGGCGCGCTCGCGCAGCGGGTCGTCGGCCTCGGCCGCTTCGCCGCCGGTCAGTGGCTTGGCATTCGTCACGCCGCCGTCCACGCCGCGAGGCGGCGTGGGCATCACCGTGAGGCTGTCGGAGCCGAGGTTGCCCTCGGGGCCGTTGTCCAACGCGATGACCGGCACCGTGACGTTCGGCGCCTTGGCCAGGTAGCTGACAACCACCGTCGAACCCACGGGCGGCGCGGCGGCCAGCGTCACCGTGAGCCCGTCGGCGCCAAAGGGCTTGCCGAGCGCGCTGTCCACCGTGACCAGGTTGCCGGCCACGCCCTTGAGCTGCACGCTGGCCAGGCTGGCAATCGCCTGCGTGACGTGCAGCACCTTGGCCGCGGCGAAGTTCTCGACGACGACGGCAGGGATCACGCCGGCCGTGGTGACCTTGAAGAGGCGGCCGCGCGCATCGGCCACGCGCGTGCCCAGCGGGATCATCACGTCGTTGCGTGGCGCGCGCTTGAGCGAAAACGTGACCTCGCCTTGCGCCGGCAGTGCTGGGTTGCGCACGATGCCCAGCAGCGCCACCACGTTGTCCAGCGCCACGCCTTGCGCATAGTCGATGAAGGCGCGTTGGAAGGCCTGGTCCATCTGTTCGTACAGCAGCTTCAGCTCGCGCGAGACCGCGCGCACCAGCGTGCCGGCCACGCTGCCGGCGTTGAAGTCGGTGATGCCCGAAGGCAGGTCGCGGTAGCTGTAGCCGACGGTCAGGCGCGAGTTGTCGTCCGGGTACCAGCCCGGCGGAGCTTCCTCGCCGGGATAGCCTGGCGACCTGTTCCAGACCAGTTGGCCGACCGAGTAACGGTAGTGAACCTCAATGTCGAACACCGCCGGCTTGCCGCCTGCGAAGCCCGTGATCTGCGCGGCCAGCCCGCTGACGGGACCTGGTCCCCTGATCGGATAGCTCAGGGAGTCCGTCTCGGCGTGCCCGACAAAAATCAGCTCCAGCGTCGCCGGCTGCGCCACGCCCAGCAGCAGGCTGTCCTGCAGCGACTCGACCAGCGAACCGTAGGGCCGCGAGAAGGGGTTGCCAACGTCGACGATCATGTAGTCTCCAACGCGAGGTCGTGGACCAGGTTCAATGGCTGCGAGGCCTGGAAGAGCTGCACCAGCAGCGCCAGCCGCAGCACCTGGCGCTCGCCGGGAATGCGGACGATGTCGACCGACAGCACCTGCTCGACCCTTGGGTCGGCCTGCACCGCGTCGCGCGCAAAGACCTGGGCCTTGAGCCGCGTGCGCGCCAGGTCCGGTTCGCCGATCAGCTCGTGCAGCCGCGAGCCGTAATCGGCCCAGCCCAACGGCGCCAGCTCGCCCACGCGAACCCGCAGCCGCATCGTCAGCGCCTGCACGATGTTGTCGTTGCCGATGGCCAGCGCCAGGTCGCCACTGCCGCCAACCACGCCCTGGAACGTGAAGTCGGCGGCGCCGGCCACGTCGCGAAGTGCGAGGTCGGTGCCGAAAAGATGGGTTGCGGGTTGGGCCATGTGCTGTGTCCTCAGGCGCTCAAGTTGATGTGCCGGGTCACGGTGACGGTCTGCCCGCCCGCGCTGGCTTTCAGCAGCAGGCGGTAGGCACCGGTGCCGAGGTTGACGGGCAAGGGGCCGGTCTTGCGCAGCCAGGTCTTGTCGTTCTGGCGGAAAAACGGCAGCGCAGGCAGGTTCAGCGCGATGTCGGCGCTGTGGGCGGCGTCAGCCGGGCCGTCCGGCTCCAGTCGAAGGCTGAGCAGCACGCCGTTCAGCGCCTGGTAGTCGGTGTTGGCGACCCAGGTGTTGGCCGGGCCGGGCTTGAGCCAGGCGCCGGGCGCGAGGAAGTCGATCGTCGCGCTGGCCTTCGAGAGGTTCAGGCCGTCGCTGGCCGGGTTCAGGAACTGCGCGCCGGCAAGCTGGTGCACCACGCAAGGCGTGGGCGCGGCCGGTGGCGCGCCGCCGGCCAATGCGGAACGTGTGATGGCCTTGACGGATGCCAGGTCGATGCCTTCGCGGTCGGTCGCGGCCAGCACCAGTGCGTGGCTGCCGAATTCGCCCAGCACCGGGATGGCATGGCTGAGCGCGGCCAGGCTGTGGTCCAGCGGGTTGATCTCGGGCTTGGCTTCGGTGGCGGCACTGTTCAGGGATGAGAACCACTTGAAGAACAGGCCCGCGGTGTTGCCCACCGCACTGCCGACCAGTGTGACCGGACCGATCAAGCCGGCGCCGTTGGCCGGTTGCGTGATGGTCAAGGTCACGTCGGCCATGGTCATTGCCCGCTGGACGTGAACGACGCCGAACCGCCGGACGGGAAGATCACCGCCTGGTCGCCGACGATGTTGATCGGGATGCCGTTGATCAGCGCCGGGCCGCTGCCGGGCAGCATCATGCCGGGCCACGGTGCGCCGGCCTGCCCCTGCATCACCATGCCCAGCGCAACGATGGCCTTGTTGTTGACCTTCACCGTCTGGTTGAAGCTGCTGATGATCCACACCGTGGGCTGCGGGAAGGTGGGCGACGCGGGCGGTGGCGGCAGCAGCACCGGCGGCGCGCCATTGCACTGCGGCGAATCGCCACCCGTCACCACCACCAGCGCCTCGGCCGAGCCGACGATCAGCTTGCCGCCGCTGAAGCTGAGGTTGCCGCGCAGCATGACGGGGCCCTTGAGCGTGATGTTGGCCATCGTGGTTCACGCCGAGATCTCGGTGCCGGAGATCGAGATGCCGGCGATCTTGCCGTCGCCGTCCACGGTGATCTTGCCCTGCACATGAGCGTCGCCAGTGACCGTCAGCGTCTTGCAGTCGATCTTCACGTCCTTGTCCTTGGACTGCAGCGTGATGCTGCCGGCAGGGTCGATGGTCAGCACGAAATCGTCACCGGACTTCAGCTCGATCAGGCCTTGCGGGTCGATGCGCAGGCCGGCCTTGCACTCGCTGTTGTCCTCGGGCTTGGTCACGTCGCGCTGCAGGAACAGGCTGCCGTCTGCCGCCATGCGCAGGTGGTTCAGCGTGCCGTCGGGCAGGCGGTGCTCGAACAGCACGTCGCTCTCCTTGAACAGCGGGGCGCGCTCCTGGTCGTGATAAAAGCGGCCGCAGATCAGCGGCTGCTGCAGGTCCATGTCCAGGAACTCGACCAGCACCAGGTCGCCCACGCGCGGCGGCGCGGCAATGCCCACGTGCGGCACGGCGATCGGCACCTTGGGCAGTTCCAGCCCGTCGTGCTTAAGGCGCACGTCGGCTTCGTAGTTGTTGGTGTCCGAGTCGCTTTCATGCGCGCTGATGGCCGTGACCGTGGCCAGCTGCGGGCCGCGGCGCAGCGCCAGCTCCTCGCGCACCAGGCGGCGCACCATGTCCATGAGCTCGTTCATTGGAAGTCCCTCCGCACTGCGTGCTTCGGGATGAGCGCTTGGGAGCGGCCCGGCGCGCTCATGGCTGCGGCTCCGTGGCGAGGGTCAGCTCGGTGACAAAGCCGTCGCGCTCGCCAAAGCGGTGGCGCAGCGCGGTGATGGTGCCGCTGGCGTTCAGGCCAGCCTCGGGCGCATCGCTGGCGCTCATGGCGTCGCCCAGCTCCAGCGCCGGCATGCCCAGCACGCTGAGGCGGATGGCCGCTGCTCGACGTGCGAAACCGGCCGCATAACCGGCGGCAAAGCGGCCGGCCATGTCCTTGGTGCGGGCCGCGGGGTCGGTGATCAGCCACTCGTCGCCGCTTCCGGCGGAGTCTTCATAGGCGCTGTCGGTGGCAGTCAGCCAAAAGCTCTTGTCCTCGCCCTGGCCGGACATCGGGCTCTCGCCGCCGA